>JBFIUJ010000007.1:0-18259 GCA_041607595.1 Gemmatimonadales bacterium
CTGGGGTTGGTCCCGGTATTGGCGCACCCGGAGCGCTACGTGTCTTGCACGCCCGGCGCCGTCACCGAATGGCGCGCGCTGGGGGCACGGATGCAGGTCGACGCCACCACGCTCCTCGCCGCCTCCGCCCGCGGCGCGCGGGCCCGTCGCCTGGTGGCCCATGGCCTGGCGGACATCCTGGCGGCTGACAACCATGGCGATTACCGGAGCCTGGCCACGGTCCGAGAGGCTCTGGTCGAGCAGGGGGCGGGCGAGCAGGCCGAGCTACTGATGGCGCGGAACCCGGGCTCGATCCTGGAGGACGACGCCACCGCCCCGGTGCCGCCTTTCCGACTGCGACTCTCATGGATTCGCCGGCTGCGCGGCCTGCTGGCGGAGGAGGACGCATGAAGCACGAGCAGGTCGAGGGCGGTCTCTGGGCCGTGGCGCGGCTCGTGGAAGCGGCGAGCGCCCAGAGCCGGGAGGTGGTCGCGCTGGCCGACCGCTACGCGGCCACCCTGCGGGACGGCGGGACCCTGTTCTTTGCCGGGAATGGAGGCAGCGCCGCGGACGCCCAGCACCTCGCCGCCGAGTACGTGGTCCGATACGCGCAGCACCGCCGCGCCCTCGCGG
Organism: Gemmatimonadales bacterium; assembly: GCA_041607595.1. GTDB lineage: Bacteria > Gemmatimonadota > Gemmatimonadetes > Gemmatimonadales > GWC2-71-9 > JBFIUJ01. The sequence continues at coordinate 613 of JBFIUJ010000007.1, forward strand.
CCGTCGCGCTCACCACGGACAGCTCGCTGTTGACCGCTGCGGGGAACGACCTGAGCTTCGAGGAGATCTTCGCCCGGCAGGTGGAGGCCCTCTGCCGGCCAGGCGACCTCGTGGTCTTCCACAGCACGAGCGGCCGTAGTCCCAACTTGCTCCAGGCGGCCCGAGCCGCTCGGGCCAAGGGGGTGGCGACCGTGGCCTTCCTGGGCAAAGGGGGCGGCGCGCTGGCGGACCTGGTGGACGAGACCTTCGTCGTCGCCTCGGACGTGACTAGCCATATCCAGACCCTTCAGATGGTGGTCGAGCACTTGATCGTCGAGCTGGTCGAGGCCGAGCTCTCGGATGCGGACTGACGCCCGGTGAGTTCGGCATGATCTCCCTGGCCGGGAAGACGGCCCTGGTCACCGGCGGCTCGCGGGGGATCGGGCGGGCGGTGGCGCTGGTCCTCGCGCGGGCGGGGGCGGACGTCGGGATCACCTATCACAGCCGACGGGCCGAGGCCGAGGCGGTCACCGCGCAGATCCGCGAGCTGGGGCGGAAGGCGTTCGTGGCCGGCGGGGACGTGGCCGATCGCGAGGTCGTGGAGCGGGTCTTCCGCGAGCTCCGGGCCAGCCTCGGCCGACTCGATCTCTTCGTCGCCAATGCCGGCGTGTGGCCCGCGCCGGCCGTGCCGCTCAAGGCCCTGGACCCGGGCCGGTGGCGGGCTACGCTGGCCGCCAATCTCGACGGCGTCTTCTATTCCACCCGCGCGGCGCTGCGCCTGATGGGCGCCGGCGGCCGCGTGGTCCTGATCGGGAGCACGGCGGGTCAGCGGGGCGAGGCCTACCACGCGGACTATGCGGCGACGAAGGGCGCCATCATCGCGTTGACCAAGTCCCTGGCGATCGAGTGCGCGCCGGACATCACGGTGAACTGCGTGGCGCCGGGCTGGGTGGACACCGAGATGAGCGCGACGGCCTACGCCGACGGTGGCCGGGAGGCCATTGCCGCCACGATTCCGCTGCGCCGAGTGGCGAGCGCGGAGGACATCGCCGGTCCGGTGCTGTTCCTCTGCAGCGACCTGGCCCGGCACGTCACCGGGGAAGTGCTGAACGTGAACGGCGGGAGCGTGCTGTGCGGCTGAGCCCGGCTCGGAGGATCGGCCGGTGACCCTCCCGGGCCCGCTGGCCAACGGGGGAAGCGCGGGGGGTGGGGGCGCGCCCGACATCGCGGCCGGCGCCCGGCGTGACACGGTCCGAGTGCCGCCGGACGTGCTCCAGATCGCCGAGACGCTGGAGGGAGCCGGGTTCGAAGCGTGGTGCGTCGGCGGGGCGCTGCGGGACCACCTGCTCGGGATCGAGGAGACCGACTTCGACCTCGCGACCTCGGCCCGGCCCGAGGACGTCCAGCGCCTCTTCCCCCGCACGGTGGCGGTCGGCATCAAGTACGGCACCGTCGGCGTGCTCGACCGTCGGCGGAGGGTCCACGAGGTCACGACCTTCCGCCGCGACGTCCGGACCGACGGCCGGCACGCCGAAGTGGTGTTCGGTGTCTCCCTGCTCGAGGACCTCTCCCGACGGGACTTCACGATCAATGCGATGGCGTTCCACCCGCTGCGGCGGGAGTGGCAGGACCCGTTCCAGGGCATCGACGACATCGGTCGCCAGCGGGTGCGGGCGGTGGGCGAGCCGGCGCAGCGCTTCCGCGAGGACTACCTGCGGATCCTCCGGGCGATCCGGTTCGCCGCCCGTTTCGACTTCACCATCGATGGAGCCACCTGGGACGCCGCGCGCGCGGCGTCCCCCGGACTGGCCGGGCTTTCGGCGGAGCGGGTTCGGGAAGAGTGGTTCAAGGGCCTGCGGTCGACCCGCTCGATCCGCCGGCTGGTCGGGCAGTGGTGGAAGATCGGGGCGGCGGAGGTCTGGCTTCCTGAGCTGGTGGCGGCCGGAGAAGTGGGCGTGGAGCACCCTGGGCGCCTGCCCGGGGGCGGCGCCGGTCCCGACCCGGTGGTGCTCACCGTGCTCCTGTGCCGAGACCCGATCGCGGTCTTGACCCGCCTCAAGGCCTCCAACGCGGAGATCGGCCGAGCGGTGGCCATGGTGACGGGCCCCGGGGAGCCGGAGGGAGGGAGCCTCGACCCGCGCGCGGTCCGGCGTTGGCTGGCCGCGGTCGGGGAGGCGGCCGGGGATCTCGCGCTGCTCTGGCGGTTGCGTCACGAGGGGGCCCCGTGGCCGTGGGAGGGGGTGGTCGGCGAGATCCGCGAGCGGGGAGATCCGATCCGCCGTGGTGATCTCGCGGTGAGCGGCAGCGACCTCGTCGCGGCCGGCGTGCCGGCCGGCCCGGCCGTGGGGAGGATGCTGGAACGGCTGCTTGCCCGCGTGGTGGACGACCCCTCCCTGAACACCCGTGAGGCGCTGCTCGCCCTCGCCCGGTCGCCGCGGTGACGGGGCTCTGGCTCGCGGTGCTCGCGGCGGCGGGGAACCTGGTGGGGGCGGCGGTCGTGATCCGCCGCTTCCGGCGCGGCCTGGTGGTGATCGAGGGGTTCCTGGCATTCGGCGCCGGGTTCATGCTGGCGGTGGCGATCCTCGGCATCCTGCCCGAGGTGTTTCGCGCGGGAGAGGAGACGGTCGCGCTCTTCGTGCTGGGCGGCTATCTGGCGGTGCACGTGGCCCAGCACGTCGTCACGCCGCACTTCCATTTCGGCGAGGAGACGCATCGCGTCCCCGCCGGAGCCGGTCCCAGCGCCCTGCTCGGGCTCTCGCTCCACACCTTCTTCGACGGGGTCGCCATCGCCAGCGGGCTCATCGTGTCCGTTCCCCTCGGCGTGCTCGTCTTCCTGGGGGTCCTCCTCCACAAGTTGCCGGAAGGCGTGACGATGGCGAGCCTGATGCTCGCCGCCGGACACGTCCCCCGCCGAGCGTTGGCCGCAGCGGGCGCGCTGGGCCTGGCGACCGTGGCGGGGGTCCTGCTCACGGAGCGCATCGCCGGCCTCGCGGCCCACGGGCTCGCGATCTCCGGGGGGGTCACGATCTACGTCGCCGCATCGAACCTGGTGCCGGAGTTCCAGGCGAAGCGCGGCTGGCGGACCACCGCGGCCTTCCTCGGCGGCGCGGGCGCGTATTTCGTGACCCACGAGCTCTTGGCCCGACTGCTCGCCCCATGACCCCGTCGCTCTTCGCCCCGGCCGAGCCGCTCGCCGCGCGGATGCGGCCGCGGACGATCGACGAGGTCGTGGGCCAAGAGCACTTGCTCGCGCCGGGCCGGGCGCTGGGCGACGCGATCCGCCGAGGGGACGTGGGCAGCACGATCTTCTGGGGGCCGCCGGGATCGGGCAAGACGACGATCGCCCGCCTGATTGCCGGCCACACGGACCGCGAGTTCATCGGCTTCAGCGCAGTGACCGACGGCGTGGCCCGCGTGCGCGAGATCGTTCGGGAGGCCGAGGCCCGGCAGGAGATGGGTCGGGGAACGGTGCTCTTCTGCGACGAGATCCATCGGTTCCACAAGGGCCAGCAGGATGCGTTCCTGCCGCACGTGGAGCGGGGGCTGCTCACCCTGATCGGAGCCACCACGGAGAACCCGAGCTTCGAGCTGAACGGGGCGCTCCTGTCCCGCTGCCGGGTCCACGTCCTGCATCCCCTGCCGCCGGAGGAGATCGAGCGGCTCCTCCGGCGGGCGCTGGCCGACGCGGACCGCGGGCTCGGTGGGATGCGGCTCGCGGTGGACGCGGACGTCCTGGGGCTGCTGGCCGGACAGGCGGACGGGGACGCGCGGCGGGCGCTGGCGGTGCTGGAGGCGGCCGGCCAGCACGTGGGGGAGGGGGGGCGGATCGAGCGGGCGCTGCTCGAGGACGTGCTGGCGCATCGGGTGCCGGCCTACGACAAGGCCGGCGAGGGCCACTTCAACCTCGTCTCGGCCCTCCACAAGGCGGTGCGGGGCAGCGATCCCCAGGGTGCGCTGTATTGGCTGGCCCGGATGGTGGAGGCCGGTGAGGATCCGCTCTACCTGGCTCGGCGGCTCGTGCGCATGGCGGCCGAGGACGTCGGTCTCGCCGATCCCCGCGCGCTGTCGGTCGCGCTGGCGGCGCGGGACGCCTTTCACTTCTTGGGCTCGCCGGAGGGGGAGCTGGCTCTCGCCGAAGCGACCGTCTACCTGGCGACCGCGCCCAAGTCGAATCGGGTCTACCTGGCCTGGGACGCGGCCCGGGCCGCAGCGCGGGAAACGCCGGCCGCCGGGGTGCCCTTGCACCTGCGCAACGCCCCGACCCCGCTCCTGCGTGAGCTGGGGTATGGCGCAGGCTACCGCTACGCCCACGACGCCCCGGAGGGCTATGTCCCTCAGGCCTATCTTCCGGACGAGCTCTCGGGTCGGGTGTTCTACGAGCCCGGCGCGATGGGGTTCGAGCGGAAGGTGGCCGAGCGCCTGGCCTGGTGGGCCTCGCTGCTGGAGCGCCCGGAGGATGGCGAGCCGGGCGGCGGCTGAGGCGCCGGAGGTTATATTCCCACGACCCTGCGGGGCGACCGTCCCGCGTTTCCGAAGGAGGCGGCCTCGGGTGGCTTGGCAACGATGGTCACGGCGGACCGGGCTCGCGCTCGCACTCGTCGGGCTAGGCTCGTGCGCCTCGCTCGGGCGCGGTGCCTTCCAAGAGCCCGAGGTGTCGCTCCGGGGCGTCACGGTCCGGGGCGTGGGTCTCCAGGGCGGGTCCCTGGACCTCGAGCTGATGGTGCGAAACCCGAACCGCTTCAACGTCCAGGGCACCCGTCTCGAATTCGCCCTCGACGTGGAAGGGGAGCGGTTCGGGGTCGCGACGTTCGAGGACCCCTTCGCGCTGCCGCAGGGCGAGTGGACCCCACTCATCGTCCCACTGCGCTTCGAGTGGGCCGGCCTCGGCGCGGCGGCCCGTGCGGCCCTCGGCTACGGCGAGGTGGCCTACCGACTCTCCGGGGCGGCGACGCTCCGGACCCCGCTCGGACGCAGGGTGGTTCCCTTCGCCCGACGCGGATCCGTTCCACTCATCACCGCGTCGCGCGGCTCGCCGTCTTGAGGGGTCTATCAAGCACCTGATCGACGTCCGGGATCCCACCGAGCGCGCCGTCCTGGTGGCCGCTCCGCGCAAGGGCTCGGCGGACAGCACGCATCTGCAGGAGCACCTCGACGAGCTGGCCAGGCTGGTGGACACCGCCGGGGCCGTGGTGACGAGCCGGCTCTCGCAGCACTTGGCCGCGCCGCATCCGGCGACTCTCATCGGCGAGGGCAAGCTGGAGGAGCTGCGGATGCGGGTCGCCGAGGACGGCGCGACCCTGGTGATCTTCGACGAAGAGCTGAGTCCGGTCCAGGGCGCCACCCTGGAGCGGGAGCTCAAGGTCCGCGTGATGGACCGGTCCGAGGTGATCCTCGACATCTTCTCGACCCGGGCGCGGAGCCACGAGGCCAAGCTCCAGGTGGAGCTGGCGCAGCTCGAGTACCTCCTCCCACGCCTCACCCGGATGTGGACCCACCTCTCCCGGATCCGCGGAGGCATCGGCCTCCGCGGACCGGGCGAAACCCAGCTCGAGACCGACCGGCGGATCATCCGGAAGAAGATCCAATCGCTGAAGGGCAAGCTGCGGGACGTGGCCCGGCATCGCGAGAACCTGCGGGCGGGGCGGCAGCCCATGATGACCGCGGCCCTCGTGGGCTATACCAATGCAGGGAAGTCGAGCATCCTTCGCGCGCTGTCGGGCGAGCACGCGATCTTCGTGGAGGACCGGCTGTTCGCCACGCTGGACACGCTCACGCGGGAAGTGGAGCTGGGGGAGGGGTATCGGGCGCGGGTCACCGACACGGTCGGGTTCATCCGCAAGCTGCCGCACCACCTGGTCGCCAGCTTCCGGGCCACCCTGGAAGAGGCCCGGGCCGCGGACGTGCTGCTCCACGTGGTGGACGCCGGGCACCCGTACTGGGAGGAGCAGATGCAGGTGGTGGACGGCGTCCTGGCCGAGCTCGAGCTCTCGGACCGTCCGGTGCTGCCGGTCTTCAACAAGATCGACATCCTGGCGGACCCGGTGGCCTTCGCGTCGCGGGCCCGGCTGCTCTTCCCGGGGGCGCAGTTCACGAGCACGATGCGGACCGACGGGTTGGAGGCCCTGAAGGCCGTCCTGCGGGAGCACGAGCGGGCCGCCCGCCCGCCGTTTCGGGTGCGGATCCCGCTCACCAACGGTGCCGGATTGGCCGGCGTTTATCGCGCGGGGGAGGTGCTGTCCCGCGTCGAGGGGCCGGGCGGCTTCGAGCTGGTGGTGCGGCTTCCCCGGGCCGAGGCGGAGCGGCTCCGCCGCGAGGGGATGGACGTGACCGCGGAGCGCGCGCCGGAGCGGGTCCGCGAATCGGCCTGAGACGGCACACCGGGAGATCATCACGCGACTCATGGGCACCTCCACGAAGCCCTTCGCCGGCCGACGGATTCGCTTCGCGCTCGTAGGGTGCGGGCGGATCTCGGGCAAGCACATCGAGGCGCTGGAGCAGCATGCCGAGCGCACGGAGCTGGTGGCCGTGTGCGACCCCGATCCGTCGGCGTTGCAGGCCGCCGTCGCCCGCACCGGTGCGGCGGGGTTCGGCGACTTGGACACGCTGCTCGCCAACTCGAATGCGGACGTGATCATTCTCGCGACTCCCAGCGGGCTCCACGCGGCCCAGGCGATCCGGGCGGCGGAGGCGGGGCGCCACGTCGTCACGGAGAAGCCGATGGCGACCCACTGGCAGGACGGGAAGCGGATGGTGCAGGCCTGCGACGAGGCCGGCGTGCAGCTGTTCGTGGTCAAGCAGAACCGGCGGAATCCCACCCTGCAGCTGCTCAAGCGGGCGGTGGAGCGCGGACGCTTCGGCCGGATCTACATGGTCAGCCTCAACGTCTTCTGGAATCGGCCCCAGGCGTACTACGACAGCGCCAAGTGGCGCGGGACCTGGGAGTTCGACGGCGGGGCGTTCATGAACCAGGCCAGCCACTACGTGGACCTGCTCGACTGGCTCATCGGGCCGGTCCAGACCGTCCACGCCTTCACTGCGACGCTGGCCCGGAACATCCAGGTCGAGGATACCGGCGTCGCCGCCATCCGGTGGCGTTCGGGCGCGCTGGGGGCGGTCAACGTGACCATGCTCACCTATCCCAAGAACCTCGAGGGGTCCATCACGGTGATCGGCGAGACGGGGACGGTGCGGCTGGGTGGCGTGGCGGTCAACGAGATCCAGCACTGGAGCTTCGCCACGCCCGACCCGGACGACGCGCAGGCGGCGTCCGCAAGCTATGACACGGCGTCGGTATATGGGTACGGCCATCCCCTCTACTACGAGAACGTGATCCAGGCGCTGCGCGGCGAGGCCGCGGCGGAGACGGATGGGCGGGAGGGCCTGCGCTCGCTGGAGCTCTTGATCGGCATCTACCTCTCGGCCCGGGACGGACGCCCGGTGTCCCTCCCGCTCGATTACTGAGGCGGGGACGCATGTGCGGCATCGCGGGCTTCTGGCACCAGGGCCAGGGGCCGGCCGACCTGGGGGGCGACCTGCGCCGGATGACGGACGCCATCCGGCACCGGGGGCCGGACGACGCCGGCCAGTGGTGCGACACCGGTGCCGGCGTCGCGCTGGGGCATCGGCGCCTGTCCATCCTCGACCTGACGCCCGAGGGTCGGCAGCCGATGACGTCCGCCGACGGGCGGTACGTGATCGTGTACAACGGCGAGGTCTACAACCACGCCGAGCTGCGGCAGGCCCAAGGGGCGGGCGGGGTCCGCTACCGGGGCCACTCGGACACCGAAGTGATGCTCGCCGCGATCCAGCGCCAGGGGCTGTCCGCGGCGGTGCGGTCCTTCGTGGGGATGTTCGCGTTCGCGCTCTACGATCGGGCCGAGCGGACGCTGCACCTGGCGCGGGACCGCTTCGGGGAGAAGCCGCTGTACTGGGGCTGGCTGGGCGGCACCCTCGTCTTCGGGTCCGAGCTGAAGGCCCTGCGCCGGCATCCGCGGTGGGAGGGTCGGATCGACCGGGGGGCGCTGACGCTGCTGCTCCGGTACAACTACATCCCCGCGCCCCACGCGATCTACCAGGGCATCCGCAAGGTCCTGCCCGGCACCATCCTCTCCTTCCGGGCCGACGCGCCGGGTGCCGACGGGTCGAGCGAGGCGTATTGGTCGGCGCCGGCCGCGGCGGCGCAGGGCCTCGCCGCGCCCCTCGTCGGGGACGAGACCGAGGTCCTGGCGGAGCTCGAAGGAGCGCTCCGGCGCACCGTCGCCCAGGAGATGGTGGCCGACGTCCCACTCGGCGCCTTCCTCTCGGGCGGGATCGACTCCTCGCTGATCGTGGCGCTGATGCAGGCGCAGAGCGCGCGTCCGGTGCGGACCTTCACGATCGGCTTCCACGAGCAGGCATACAACGAGGCCGAGCACGCCAAGGCGGTCGCCGCGCACCTCGGCACGGACCACACCGAGCTGTACGTCACGCCGGCCGAAACGCTCGCCGTGGTGCCGCGCCTGCCGACCCTCTACGACGAGCCATTCTCGGACTCCTCGCAGGTGCCCACCTTCCTGGTGTCCGAGCTGGCCCGGCGGCACGTGACGGTGAGCCTCTCGGGGGACGGCGGCGACGAGCTATTCGGTGGGTACGACCGGTATGCGTTCGCCGAGCACCTGTGGCGGCGGCTGCGGATCGCCCCGCGGCTGGCGCGGCGTGCGGCGTCGCGGGCGGTCCTCGCGGTCCCGCCGGACCGCTGGGATCGGCTGCTGGGCGCGCTGCCGATCCGCCCCCGCGGGTACCGCCTCTCCGGCGACCGCCTGCACAAGCTCGCCCGCCTCTTCTCGGTGGAGACGCCGGATCAGCTCTACCGGCGGCTGCTCACCCACTGGCACGAGCCGGCCCGCATGGTGGTGGGCGGCGAGGAGCCTCCGAGCCTGGTCGGGGATCCGTCGGCCTGGCCCGACCTGGGAGACTTCACCCTCCGGATGATGTGCGTGGACCAGCTGACCTATCTGCCGGACGACATCCTGGTGAAGGTGGACCGGGCGAGCATGGGAGTCAGCCTCGAGTCCCGGGCACCCTTCCTCGACCACCGCGTGGCGGAGCTGGCCTGGCGCATCCCGCTTGCCTGGAAGATCCGCCAGGGGAAGGGCAAGTGGATCCTGCGCCGGCTCCTGGCCCGCTACGTTCCCGAAACGCTCTTCGAGCGTCCCAAGATGGGCTTCGGGGTCCCGATCGATTCTTGGCTCCGTGGGCCGCTCCGGGAGTGGGCCGGCGATCTCCTGCACGGCTCCCGCCTACGGTCCGAGGGCTTCCTGGACCCGACGGCGATCGAGTGGACCTGGGAGGAGCATCAGCGCGGCGACTGCAATTGGCAGTACCTGCTCTGGGACGTGCTCATGTTCCAGGCCTGGCTGGAGCACGAGCGGGACGGACGCCGCAGCGCGGCCGCCTGAGTGCCGCCGGCACGACCGATCGCCGACCATGAACCCGGGAACCACGATGTCCGCTGTACAGTCCGAGACGGAGAAACGCTTCGGCTTCGGCCGGAACTGGGCCCGCTTCCTCGCGGTCCTCGACGAGGAGCGCATCGCGGAGGCCGTCCGCTCCCTCCGGGCGATGCTCGGAGTGCAAGATCTGAAGGGGCGCTCGTTCCTGGACATCGGATCGGGGAGCGGGCTCTTCAGCCTGGCGGCGCGCCGGCTCGGGGCCGGTCCGATCCACTCCTTCGACTACGACCCCCAGTCGGTCGCCTGCACGGAGGAGATGCGGCGACGCTATTTCACGGACGATGAAGGCTGGACGATCGAGCAGGGCTCCGTGTTGGACGGCGACTATGTGCGCGGACTGGGGCGCCATGACGTAGTCTATTCCTGGGGTGTGCTGCACCACACCGGGCAGCTGTGGAAGGCGATGGCCCACGCCGTGGAGGCGGTACGCCCGGGCGGGACGCTCTTCATCGCGATCTACAACGATCAGGGCATGGCCAGCAGGGTGTGGACCAGGATCAAGCGCACGTACGTGCACGTCCCGATCCTCCGCCTGCCCCTGGTGCTCGGTATCGGGCTGTTCTTCGAGGTGCGCTCGGCTACCGCCATGCTGTTCCGGGGACAGAACCCTCTCCCGTTCGCTCGGTGGCGCAACTACAAGAAGTCGCGCGGGATGTCCGTCTGGCACGACCTGGTGGACTGGGTCGGCGGGTATCCCTTCGAGGTGGCGAAGCCGGAAGAGGTGTTCGATTTCTGCGCGGCGCGAGGGTTCGTGCTTCGTCGGCTCAAGACCTGCGCGGGAGGCCTCGGCTGCAACGAGTACGTGTTCCACCTGCCCGACGGAGTCCCGGCCACCCGGACGGCTTGAGGACGTGACGTCGTGACGATGGGAGGCGGCACGGGCGGACGGCCACCGGACGGCGCGGCCCCGGCGACCTTGGCCGGGCTCGGACGGGCGGCGCGCGCCAAGTGGACGGCGCTCACCGGCGGCTCGGTGAACCGACTGGTGCTCGGCGCCACGGTCACGGTCGGCGTGGCGACGGTGGCGGCGAGCCTCCTCACCCTGGTCAAGGACCAGCTCGTCGCGAGCGTCTTCGGCATCGGCGACGAGCTCGACGCGTTCGTGATGGCGTTCCTGGTGCCGACGTTCGCCATCGGCGTGATCGGGGGCTCCATCATGGCAGCCCTGGTGCCGACCTACGCCCAGGTCCGGGAGCGGGACGGCGCGGCCGCGGCCCAGCGGCTGCTGGCGAGCGTGTCGGTGATCGCGCTTGGCCTGTTGACCGCGGTGGCGGTTGCCGTGGCTGCTGGCTTCTGGTACGTGCTTCCGGTCTTCGCCACCGGCTTCAGTCCCGCGAAGATCCGGCTCACCCGCGAGCTCCTCGTCCTCCTGACCCCGGTCCTCGTCCTGAGCGGCCTCGCCCTCCTCTGGACGGCCGTGCTCAACGCGGGCCGGCGCTTCCTCGAGGGGGCCCTGAGCCCGGGCGTGATCCCGGTGGCAATCATCGCGGTGCTGCTGGCACTCGGCCGTGTCTGGGGCATCCACGCGGTGGCCGTCGGGCTCCTGGTCGGAGCCGTCGCGCAGTGCGTCATCCTCGGATGGGCGCTCCGCTCCCGGGGGATCTCCCTGCGGCCGGCGTGGCACGGGCTCTCGCCCGAGGTGAGAGAGGTGGTGCGCCAGTATTGGCCGATGGTGGCCGGATCCTGCGCCATGGCGAGCACGACCGTGGTGGACCAGGTCATGGCGTCCTGGCTTGGCGCCGGGAGCGTGGCGGCGCTCAACTATGGGAACAAGCTGGTGACCTTCGCGGTGAACCTCGGGGCGATGTCCCTCGGCACGGCCGTCTTCCCCTATTTCGCCCAGATGGTGGCCAGGGAGGACTGGCTCGGCGTGCGCCACACGCTGCGCACGTTCTCCCGATGGATCCTGCTCGCGACCGTGGTGGGTGTGGCCGTGGCCATCCCCCTGTCGGACGAGATCGTTCGGCTCCTGTTCGAGCGCGGCGCCTTCTCGCCGGAGGACACCGCCCTGGTTAGTCGGGTGCAGGCCCTCTTGCTGTTGCAGGTGCCGTTCTACGCGGCGGGGATCCTCTACGTCCGCCTGATCTCCTCGATCAAGCGGAACGCCATCCTCTCCTGGGGCGCGGGGCTCAGCCTCGTGATCAACGTGGCGCTCAACCTGCCGCTCATGCGGTGGCTCGGCGTGGCGGGGATCGCGCTGTCGACCTCCCTGGTGTACGCGATTTCCTGCGGCTACCTGTGGATCATGCTGCAACGCGACCTGGGGCGCCTCGAGCAGGGCGGGCCGCGCCGCGCCACGACCGGATGAGGCTCGCGGTGGTGAGCGCGTCGCTCGCGGTGGGCGGCGCGGAGCGGGTCGTAGCCGGGCTGGCTACCCACTGGGCCGGACGGGGACACGCGGTCACGCTGATCACGCTGGCACCGACCGGGAGCGACTTCTATCCCGTCGCGCCGGACGTGCGGCGGGTGGGGCTGGATCTCCTCGCGCCGTCCACCTGGATCGGGCAGGCGCTGCGGCGGGGCGTCCGGCGGGTCTCCCGCCTGCGGCGCGCGCTCCGGGACGCGCAGCCCGACGTGATCGTCGGCCTGGTGGATCAGACCAACGTGCTGATGCTGGTAGCCGGAGCCGGTCTCGGCGTGCCGATCGTCGTATCCGAGCGGGTGGATCCGCGCCACTACGCGATCGGCTGGATCTGGTCGGCGCTCCGCCGGGTGTTCTATCGGCGGGCAGCCCTGCTCGTTGTGCAGACCGAGGCGGTGCGCCCCTGGGCCGAGTCGGTGACCCGGGCGGACCGGGTCCGGGTGATCCCCAACGCCGTCCGGATCTCGGCCACGTCTCCCGCGGAGGAGCGCGCCCGGGAGCCGATGGTGCTCGCCATGGGCCGTTTCGTCCGGCAGAAGCGGTTCGACGTGGTGTTGGACGCGTTCGGGCTGGCATCCCACGCGGAGCCCACCTGGTCGCTCGAGATCCTGGGGGACGGTCCGCTCCGCGAGGCGCTGATGGCCCGGGCCGCCTCGGCGGGTCTCGCGGATCGCGTGCGCCTGCCCGGCGTCGTGGCCGCTCCGGAGGAGACCCTGCGGCGCGCGGGGATCTTCGTCCTCTCATCGGACTTCGAGGGGTTCCCCAATGCGCTGGTGGAGGCGATGGCCTGCGGCTGCGCGGTCGTCGCCACCGACTGCCCCAGCGGCCCGGGCGAGATCGTCCGCCATGGGGAGGACGGGATCCTGGTCCCGCCGGGGGATCCCGCCGCCATGGCCGAGGCGCTTGGCCGGCTCATGGCCGACCCTGAGCTTCGGCGGCGGATGGGCGGCCGGGCACGGGAGGCCGCTCGGCGGTTCGCGGTGGAGGCGGTCATGCCCCGGTGGGACGCCTGCCTGGACGAGGCGCGGGCGAGACGGCCATGACCGCACGCTCGGTCACCTTCCTGGTCAGGTCGCTCGGGGTCGGGGGGGCGGAGTCGCAGCTGGTGCTGCTGGCCGCCGGGCTCGCCCGGGCCGGGCACCGGGTGCTGGTGGTGACGTTCTACGACCGCGGGCCGCTCGGAGCCAATCTCGAGGCCGCGGGAGTGCCGGTGGTCGCCCTGGGCAAGCGGGGCCGGTGGGACGTCTTCGGGTTCTACCTGCGGCTGGTGCGCGCCCTCCGCGGGGAACGCCCGGAGGTGCTCCACCCGTACCTGCCGGTCCCCAACCTCCTGGCCCTGACGATGCGGCCCTGGCTTCCGGGCGTGCGGATCGTGTGGGGCATCCGGTGGGGGCGGGTCCGGCTGAGTCGATACGACTGGCTCACCCGACTCACCTTCCGGGTGAGTCCCTTCCTGTCCCGCTTCGCGGACGTGCTGGTGGTCAACTCGGTCGGCGGCTCGGCCTACCACCAACGGCTGGGATGCCCGGCCGACCGGATGGTGGTCGTCCAGAACGGCATCGACACGGAGCGGTTCCGGCCGCGGCCCGAGGCCCGGGCTCGAATCCGGTCGGAGTGGGGCATCGAGGATGGAGAGGTGCTCGTCGGGCTCATCGGCCGTCTCGACCCGACCAAGGACCACCAGACGTTCCTGGAGGCGGCCCGACGGTTCGCGGCGCAGCACGACGAGATCCGGTTCGTCTGCGTGGGCGGCGGCACACCGGGCTATTCGGCCGAGCTGCGGGCGCTGGCACAGGCCCAGGGGCTGGCCGGGCGCTGTGTCTGGGCGGGCGAGCGGGCCGACATGCCGGAGGTCTACAGCGCCCTGGACATTGCGACCATGACCTCGGTGGGCGAAGGGTTCCCCAATGTGGTGGGCGAGGCCATGGCCTGCGGCGTGGCGTGCGCCGTGACCGACGTCGGCGATGCTTCGACCATCGTCGGTGAGACCGGCGAGGTGGTTCCGGTACGGGACGCGGCGGCCCTGGCCGCCGCCTGGGAACGCCTGCTGGCCCGCCGGCCGCCCTGGCCCGCGGAGGCCCTTCGCCGCCGCATCATCGAGGAGTTCGGTGTGGATCGTCTGATTGCCCGGAGCGAGGAGGCGCTATGGGGACCTCGGCGCTGAGCGCCCTTGGCTACCTGGGCGACTCGCCCCGGGTCCGCTACCAGCGCGCGCTGGCGGTCGCCGCGGTGGCGGTGTTCTTCACCAACGCGGACCTGTGGTTCTTCGAGGTCGGCGCCTGGCCCTTGCCCCCCAAGGTCTTCCTGCTGGCCTTTGCGGCCCTGAGCCTTCCGCTGCTCGGCGCGGTCGGACCGGCCGTGACCACGCTGCGGGCGCCACTCCTGTGGTGGATGTCCGCGTACCTCGTCCTGTCGAGCGTCGCGTTCTTCCTGTCCTCCCAATCCCCGGTGGCGCTGCAGACCCTCACCGACGTCTTCACCGCGCTCCTCTTTCTCGCCGCCCTGACGGTGATCTTCTCGGACGGCCGGACCCATGATGCGGTCCGGCGGACGATCGCCTGGGCCGTGGTGCTCGCCGCGGCGCTGAACCTGTACGATCTGCTCCAGCCGCTCACGTTCTCCCCCTTCCTGGGTCGCTCGGCGGGGCTCTACATCAACCCCAACATCAGCGGGTCGGCGATCGTGTTCGGGATGATCCTCGCGCTCGACGCCGTGCCGTCCCGGCTGAGGCATGCGTTCGTCCTGCTGGCCGGACTGGCGGTTCTCTTGACCGTCTCCCGGGCGGCCATCCTGGGCTGGGTCCTGGTGGTGATCGCGCTCCTGGTCCAGAGGCGGATCCGCGTCGGGCGGATGCTCCTGCTGACCGGCCTCGCGGTGCTGGCGGTCTTGGCCGCGCTGGCCGCCACGGGGTATCTGGAGCTGGCGCTCCAGGCCTACAACGCCGTACAGGGCGGTCAACTCGAGCGGCTCGACCTGACGAACGTCCGCTTCCTGGCCGGGGACGAGAGCACCGGGAGCCGATTGATCGTCGCCCGGCTGGCCCTGGCGCTCTTCGCCGAGCGCCCGTTCCTCGGGCACGGCCTCGCCGCCACGCTGGAGTGGGATTACGCCCAGCCCGCGCACAACATGTACCTCGAGTTCCTGGCCGAGAGCGGCATCCTGGGCCTGGCTATCTTTCCGGCCGCGCTGGTGGCGGCGCTGTGGCGCGCCCCAGCCCGGCTCCGGCCGCTCGGGCTGGTGTTCGGGCTGATGTGGCTCGAATGGGGCTTCTTCAGCAACAACGTCCTCGAGGAGCGGCACACCCTGATGGCCTTGGCCCTGATGGCATCGCTGGTGATGGCGGCCCGTGCCGATGCGGCGCCGCCGGCCGAGACGACGAGCGGCGCGGACGCGGCGCCGTGATCCGTCGCGCCGTCCGGCGGAGCTACTGGGCCACCTGTGCCGCCTACGTGGCCCTCAACCATCTCGATGCCTGGCGGTTTCGGGCCGGGGACATCGAAACCGGCTCCGGGGATGCCCACGCCGCGCTCGACACCGACAGCTCGCTCGCCTATCTGGAGGAGGTCTTCGCCGACTACAAGCGGTACGGCGGGGTGGATCGGTTTTCCGGACGGGTGGCCGAGGTGGGGCCGGGTGACAGCTGCGGCGTCGGACTGCTGTTCCTGGAGGACGGCTGCGATCAGGTGGATCTGGTGGACCGCTACTACACGCGGCGGGACGTGGCGCGCCAGGCGCGCATCTACCGGGCCCTCTTCGAAGCGCATCCCGCCCTGGCGGACCGGCTTCCCGCGCCGGACTTCACCGACGAGCGGAGCTTCCGCGGGCTCCTCCGCCACTGCGGCCCGGAGGCCTCGGGCGAGGAGTTCTTCGTCCGGCACCGCGGCTACGACGCGATCGTCTCGCGGGCCGTGCTGGAGCATCTCTACGATCCCGTGGCCGCGCTGCGCCGCATGGCCGAGGCGCTGGAGCCCGGTGGGCGGCTGCTGCACAAGGTGGATCTGCGGGACCATGGGATGTTCTCCAATCACTTCCACGAGCTGAAGTTCCTCGAAGTGCCCGACCGGCTCTACGCCCGGATGACCCGCGCCTCCGGGCGGCCGAACCGGGTGCTGCTCCACGAGTACCGCGAGGCGCTGCAGGCGATCGGGCTCGAGTTCACCCTGCTCGTGACCCACCTGGCCGGAGTGGGGCCGATCGAGCCCCACCTGCCGTACCCGGCGATCCCCGCCGACGCGCGGGCGCGCTCCCTGGACTACGTGCGAGGGGTGCGCCCCCGCCTGGCCCGGTCGCTGCGCTCGGTCGCCGACGAGGACCTCTCGGTCGCCGGCGTGTTCCTGGTGGCGCGGAAACCGGCCTGATCATGCGGATCTGCCACGTGATCACCGGGCTCACCACTGGTGGCGCGGAGACGATGCTCGCGCGGCTCGTGGCAGCGGGGCGGCCGCTGGGCATGGATGCGACGGTGATCTCGCTCATGGACGGCGGCACGGTGGGGCCGCGGATCGAGGCCCTCGGGGTGACGGTCCACGGCCTGGGGCTCCGGCCGTCCAGACCCTCCATACGAGCGCTCGGCCGCCTCCGCCGCATCCTCCGCGCCCAGCGCCCGGACATTGTCCAGGGGTGGATGTACCATGGGAACCTCGCCGCGTCTCTGGGTGGATCTCGGGCGCCGGTGCTGTGGAACGTGCGGCAGTCGCTCGACGGTCTCGCCCAGGAAAAGCGCGGCACGGCGGCCGCGATCCGCCTCTCGGCCTGGCTCTCCACCCGGCCGGCCCGCATCATCTACAACTCCGGCGTCTCCGCCCGCCAGCACGAGGCGGTGGGGTTCAGCGCCGACCGGCGCGTCATCTTGCCGAACGGGTTCGAGGGCGATGCCTTCCGTCCGGATCCCGCCGCACGCGCCGCCCTGCGGGATCGGCTTGGGCTCTCGGCCGACACGCCGCTGGTCGGCATGGTGGCGCGCCTCCATCCGATGAAGGGCCACGGCACCTTCCTGGCCGCGGCCGGAGCGCTGCGCGCCTCCGGCGCCCCGGAGCGGAAGGCGATCCGGTTCGTCGTGGTCGGCCGTGGCGTCGAGCCGCAGGCGCCCGAGCTCGCCGAGCCGATCCGGGCGCACGGCCTGGAGGGCGCGGTGCATCTCCTGGGCGAGCGCAGCGACGTCGCCAGCATCCTGCCGGCGCTCGACGTGCTCTGCTGTCCCTCCTCCTGGGGGGAGGGGTTCCCCAACGCCGTGGGGGAGGCGATGGCCTGCGGTGTCCCCTGCGTGGTGACCGACGTGGGAGACGCATCCCTGCTGCTCGGGCCGGCCGGCGAGACCGTGCCGCCGTGCGACCCCTCCGCGCTGGCCGATGCCATCGCACGGCTCCTGGCGGCGCCGGCCGAAACGCGCGCGGCGATGGGGGCGGCCGGCCGGGCGCGGATTCTGGAGGAGTTCTCGCTCGCGACGGTCGCGGAGCGCTACCGAAGGCTGTACGCCGAGGTGCTGGGGTGAACGGCGCCCGCCGTACGCTGCTCTACCTCGTGTCCGAAGACTGGTACTTCGTCTCCCACCGG
Organism: Gemmatimonadales bacterium; assembly: GCA_041607595.1. GTDB lineage: Bacteria > Gemmatimonadota > Gemmatimonadetes > Gemmatimonadales > GWC2-71-9 > JBFIUJ01. The sequence goes on from JBFIUJ010000007.1 coordinate 17,998, forward strand.
CTTCCGCTCGCCCGCGCCGCGATCGAGGCCGGTCACCGCGTGGTGGTCGCCACCCGCGTGGGAGACCATGCCGGACCGATTCGGGAGGCCGGCTGCGAGCTCGCGCCGATGGACCTCCATCGGGCCGGGCTGAATCCGGTGCGCGACGTCGCGGCGATCGCCCGGCTCGTGCGGCTGTACCGCCGCGTCCGCCCGGACCTAGTGCACCACGTCGCCCTGAAGCCGGTGGTCTACGGGTCCCTCGCCGCGCGGCTGGCCGGGC
>JBFIUJ010000008.1:0-18090 GCA_041607595.1 Gemmatimonadales bacterium
CCGGAGGCGATGGCCGACGGGCTGGTGGCCGCCCTCACGGACCCCGACCGGCGCCGGCGGGTGGTGACAGGGGCGCAGGCGCGCTACGAGCAGGACTACTCCCGCGCGGCCTACGAGCGGAAGATGCGGCAGCTGCTCGAGGTGCTGGCCTGATGTGCGGGATCGCCGGGATCGTGCCGGTCGGCGGCGGGCGACCGCCGACGATGGAGCAGCTGCGGGCGATGTGCGACTCGATCGTCCACCGCGGCCCGGACGACGAGGGGACGGACGTCCGCTGCGGCGTCGCGCTGGGCATGCGGCGGCTCTCGATCATCGATCTGGCCGGCGGGCATCAGCCCATCTTCAACGAAGACGAGTCGGTTCGCGTCGTCTTCAACGGCGAGATCTACAATTACCGCGAGCTTCGGCGGGAGCTGGAGGCCCAAGGGCATCGGTTCCGCACCGCCAGCGACACCGAGGTTCTGGTGCACCTCTGGGAGGAGCACGGGGTCGGATTCGCCGCCAGGCTCAACGGGATGTTCGCCATCGCCCTCCACGACCTTCGGGCGAACCGCGTCGTGCTGGTGCGGGATCACTTCGGCATCAAGCCGCTCTTCTGGGCCCGGACGCCGGACCACCTCGTCTTCGGCTCCGAGGTCAAGGCGGTCCTCGCCTCAGGGCTGGTGGGCCGCGCCATCGACCTCGACGCGGTCGGTGAGTTCCTCGCCTGGGAATACGTCCCGGGCCCCCGCACCCTGTTCCGCGCGATTCACAAGATTCCCCCTTCGGGCATGCTGGACATCGACCTCGGTACGGGGGCGGTGCAGGAGCGGACCTGGTGGTCGCTGGCGGCCGCGGTGCCGAGCGCCGTGGCGCGAACGGATCAGGAGTGGGAGGAGGCGGTGGATGCCACGCTCCGGGAGAGCGTGCGGCGGCAGCTGGTCAGTGACGTGCCGCTGGGGGCGTTTCTGTCCGGCGGGGTGGACAGCTCGCTCGTGGTCGCCGCGATGGGCGACGCACGCACCTTCAGCATCGGCTTCGACGACCCGAGCTACAGCGAGATCACGTGGTCGCGGCTGGTCGCCGAGCACCTCGGGGTCAGTCATCGGGTGGAGGTGATCAAGCCGGACGTGGTGGAGCTGTTCCACAAGCTGATGCACCACATGGACGACCCGATCGGCGATTTCTCCATCTTTCCGACCTACCTCGTCTCGCGACTCGCGCGCGAGGAAGTCACGGTCGCCCTCTCGGGCGACGGAGGAGACGAGATCTTCGGAGGCTACGAGACCTACCTCGCGCAGGAGAAGGCCAGGCTCTGGCAGCGGATCCCGGGCTTCCTCCGCCGGGGCATCGCCGAGCCGCTCATCCGCCGCCTCCGGCCGCGGCCGGAGAAGAAGGGGCTGGTGAACAAGGCCAAGCGCTTCGTGGAGGGCCTGGAGCACGAGGTCGGCCTACGGCACGCCCGCTGGCGCCTCTTCGTCGGTGACGCCCTCCGCCGCGAGTTGTTCTCCGACGCCGCCTTGGCCGAGCTCCGGACCCCCACCGGCCGGCACATCGATCGGCTGGTCGAGGAAGCCGGCTCGATGGGCGAGGTCGATCGCACCCTCTACGTGGACCTGCGGAGCTACCTCAGCGACAACTGCCTCGTGAAGATGGATCGAATGTCCATGGCCTGCTCCCTCGAGGCCCGCGTTCCCCTGCTCGACCCCGAGCTGGTCGCCCTCGCGTTCGCCGTGCCCGAGCGCCTCAAGGTCCACCACGGCAAGACCAAGGTGTTGCTCAAGCGGGTGGCCGCCCGCCACGTGCCCGCCTCCTGCGTCTACCGCCCGAAGCAGGGCTTCAGCATCCCGATCAAGCAGTGGCTCGGCGCCGAGTTCCGGCCGTTGTTGGAGGAGAGCCTGGCCCCCGCGCGCATCAACAGCGAAGGGGTCTTCCGCGCCGCCACCGTGGACCGGCTCAAGCAGGAGCACCTCGAGGGCCGAGCCAACCACAGCCACGTGCTCTGGGGGCTCCTCGTGTTCCAGGAATGGCGTCGGCGGTGGGCCACATGATCCGGCGCGATCCGGCCTCGGCGGAGCGGGCCCGGTACGACCTGGTCGTGGTGGGCGGCGGCATCTACGGCGCCATGCTCGCGCTGGAGGCCTCCGCCCGAGGACTCCGCCCCCTCCTGCTCGAGCGGGATGACTTCGGCGGCGCCACGAGCTGGAACAGCCTCCGCATCGTCCACGGAGGACTGCGGTACCTGCAGAAGCTTGACCTCCACCGCTTCCGTGAATCCGTCGCCGAGCGCCGCTGGTATCTCCGCGAGCTCCCGGACCTCGTGCGGCCGCTGCCCTGTCTCATGCCCCTCTACGGCACCGGCCTCCACCGGCCGGCCGTGCTTCGAGCGGCGCTGCGCCTCAACGACCTCCTCGCCTGGCGGCGGAACGCCGGCGTGCGGACGGACCGCACGCTCCCCTCAGGAGCCGTGCTGAGCCCCGACGAGACCGCGCGACGGTTCCCCGCGGTGGAGCGGTCCGGCCTTCGCGGCGCGGCCCTCTGGCACGACGCGGTCATGCTCAACTCCCAGCGCGTCCTCATCGAAGTGCTCCGCTGGGCGGCGGCGCGAGGGGCGGTGCTCCTCAACTACGTCGAAGCCGTCGGTCTCCTGACCGACGGGGGCCGGGTGACCGGGGTGCGCGCCGTGGACCGCCGAACCGGGGAAGAGCGGACCTTCCGCTCCCCCGTGGTCGTCAATGCGGCGGGCCCCTGGGCCGGCGCGGTCGCGCGCCTCGCCGGACCGGAACGGCCCGAGCTCTTCCGGCCGTCGCTGGCCTTCAATGCGATCCTCGACCGGGAGCCGATCGCGGACCTCGCCACGGCCGTGGCCCCGCGGCGGCCCGGAGGCCGCATCTACTTCCTCTATCCCTGGAACGGCCGGATGCTGGCGGGGACGTACCATGCTCCCTGGACCGACCCGGTCGGTCCCCCGACCGCGCCGGTCGCCCTGGTGGACGACTTCCTGGCCGACCTCAACGCGGCCGTCCCCTCCCTCCACCTGACACGGCGGGACGTGGTGCGGGTCCTGGCCGGGCTGCTGCCGGCCGCCCGGGCCGGATCGGCGGACCTGGCTGTCCGCGAGACCATCCTCGACCACGGCGCCACCGGGCTCTCCGGGCTCTTCTCCGTCTCCGGCGTCAAGTACACCACCGCCCGCCTCGTCGCCCAGAAGACGGTGGCCCTGGCGTTTCCCGAGGCCCGGCCGACGGCAGCCCGGATCGGTCGGCCGGAGCCCGTCCCGATCCGGGACGCGGAGGGGATGGAGCGGTGGGCGGAAGCCGACCGGCCGGGGGCCCTCGCGTACGTGCGCCGGCTGATCGCGGAGGAATCGGTCCTCCAGCCGGACGACCTGCTGCTGCGGCGGACGGACTGGAGCATGGACCCGGCCTCGGGCGAGCGCCTGGCCGGCCTGGTCGCCGAGGCAGCCGCCCCGGCGGGTGGATGGAGGGAGCCGATCCTGGCATGATCCAGGTTGCGTACGAGGGTACTCTTCCGTCGGGCGGATCCCGACCCGACGTGCTCCCCTCCCCGGGTGGATCACGCGCCGTGGTGGCGGGGGTGGGCGCCCGGCACGAGCCCGCCGGCCGGAGCATCGGCGGCGGCACCGGGCGCGTCGCGCGCCTGAACTGGTTTCGAGGCCCATGAGCAAACCGGAGCGTCGGTCCCCGTCGGTGCTCCACGTGATCGCCCCCGGCGAGGTCGGGGGGGCGGAGACCGTGGTGTCCACGCTTGCGGCGGGGATGCGCAGCCGGGGTGCCCGCGTCGGAGTGCTCGCCGTGCTGGATGAAGGCGTGCGGGATCATCCGCTGCTGGCCTCCCTCACCGAGGGCTGCGTGGATGTGTTCCCCGTGCGGCTCCCCCCCCGGGCGTACCTGCGCGAGCGCCGGATCCTGGCGGAGACGCTGCGCGCATTCGCCCCTGATGTGGTCCACACGCACGGCTACCGCGCGGACGTCATGGCCGGCGGGGTGGCGCGCCGACTCGCCTGCCCCACCGTATCGACGGTGCACGGCTACACCGGCGGCGGCGTCAAGAACCGGTTCTACGAGTGGCTCCAGCGTCGCACGATCACGCGCTTCGACGCCGTCGTGGCCGTCGCCCGCCCTCTGGTGGACCAGTTGGCCGACGCCGGGGTGGCCCGGGAGCGCATCCACTTCATTCAGAACGCCTGGGCTCCCCGGCGGCCGTTCCTCAACCGAAGCGAGGCCCGGGCCGCCCTCGGCCTGCCGGAGCGAGGATACGTCGTCGGCTGGGTCGGACGGCTGAGCCGGGAGAAGGGCGCGGACGTCTTCATCGAGGCCTTGGCCTATCTGCGCGACCTCCCCGTCACCGCGTCGGTGTTGGGCGGTGGGGCCGAGGAGGCGACCCTGCGCGCGCTGGCGGACGGACTCGACCTCGGGGACCGGATCCGCTGGCACGGCATCGTGCCCGAGGCCGGGACCCTCCTCCGGGCCTTCGACGCCTTCGCCCTGAGCTCCCGCACGGAAGGGACCCCCATCGTGCTGTTTGAGGCGATGGCGGCCGGTGTGCCGATCGTCGCCGCCGCCGTGGGCGGCGTGCCCGACGTCGTCTCGAGCCGGGAGGCCTTCCTGGTGCCCCCGGAGGACCCGGCCCGGCTGGCAGCAGTCCTCAGAGCCCTCCACACCGGCACGGACGTGACGGGCCTGCTGGTGAGTGCCCGCCATCGTCTCGAAGCGGAATTCGGCATCGAGCCGTGGCTCGACCGCTATGAGGACCTGTACTGGTCCATGCTTGCCTCGTCCCGCCCGGGATCGGCCTGATATGGTCCCCTTCGCGATCGTGCTGCTCGCCCTCCCCGTGGCGCTCTTCGTGTATGCCTACGCGGGGTACCCCGCGCTCCTCAAAGTGCTCGGGTGGTTCCGCCCGCCCGTACGGCGGCGGGGGGATCCTTCCGAATGGCCCGGTATCACGATCACGCTGCCGGTCTACAACGAAGAGCTGGCGATCGAAGGGGCCCTCGACAGCCTTTTGCGGCTGGACTACCCCACCGACCGCCGGCACATCCTGGTGATCTCGGATGCGTCCACCGATCGCACAGATGAGATCGTCCTCGGCTACGCGGATCGCGGGGTGCAGCTGCTCCGCCTCCCGAGGCGAAGCGGCAAGACCGCGGCCGAGAACGCCGCCGCGCCCCATCTGCGGGGGGAGATCGTGGTGAACACCGACGCGACGATTCGGATCCGACCGCAGGCGCTGAAGGCGCTGATCCGCGTGTTCCAGGATCCCACGGTGGGGGTCGCGTCGGGCCGAGACGTCAGCGTGGGCGACCTGGCCCACGAAGACACGCGCGGGGAATCGGGCTACGTCGGATACGAGATGTGGGTCCGCGGCCTGGAGACCCGCGTGGGCGGGATCATCGGCGCGAGCGGCTGCTTCTTCGCCACCCGCAAGGAGCTCCACGACACCCTGTTTCCCGAGGCCCTGAGCCGCGATTTCGCCTCGGCGCTGATCGCCCGGGAGCATGGGTTCCGGGCCGTCTCGGTGGAGGATGCCGTGTGCCTCGTCCCGCGCACCGCCTCGCTCCGGCGAGAGTACCGACGAAAGATCCGGACGATGGCCCGCGGCCTCGATACCCTCTACTACAAGCGCCGCCTCCTCGATCCGATCCGTTACGGCGGGTTCGCCCTGAAGCTCTTCAGCCACAAGCTCTGCCGTTGGCTCGTCCCCATTACGCTCCCGCTCGCCGGCCTAGGGCTCGTGCTGCTCGCCCTCGCCTACCCCCTGGCCTGGGCGGCGGTCCTGGCGGTCGGGCTCCTCACGCTGCTGGGCACCCTCGTCATGCGGTGGTCGGAGACGCGAGTGCTGCCCTCCCCCCTGGCGACGTTCGGCTTCCTCTTCTCGTCCAACCTCGCGGGCCTCCTCGCCTGGGGAAAGGCGCTCCGTGGCGAGCGCAACCCGATCTGGGAGCCTACTCGGCGCACTGTCTGAACAGCAGCGTACGACCGGTGTCGCAGGGGCTCGACGAAGATCCGTCGCGCGTCCGACAGGTCGGCCCGAGGTGGTCCGGCGCCGATCGTAAGCGTGTTGCGCCCCAACCGGTTGAGCGGTAGTATGTTGGCGTAGCACCCCACCAAAGCGTATAGGAATTCGACGCCTTCGCATGAAAATTGCGAGGCGGGGAGAGAGATCCCGCATGTCCAGTCGGGTGGAGGAGCGCGGCATTGCCGCTAACTGGGGGAAGCTCATCCCCGGAGTGAGCCTGCTGGCGGCCGCCTTGGTCGCGGTCCCGCTGCTGGACGTGGTGGTGCAGAGCTGGCCCCCGCGCGTCGGGGAGGCGGCCTGGCGGTTTGGGCTGGTAGGACTGGGGTTGGAGGTCCTGCTCACGCCGCTCGTGGGCCTCGCCCTGGCCATGGGGCTGGCGCTGGTAGCCGACCGGCGGCGCCTCCTCCGGGTGCTGGCGGTGCTGGCGATCGCTATCGCCGTCCTGCTGGTGGTGGGACTGCTCGGATTCGTCTTGGACTTCCTGCAGCTGCGTGGAGGCCTGGCCGAGGCCCGGCGCGGGGCTTACGACCGGGCGGCGGTGAAGGCCCTCGCGGTCGGGACCGTGTTTCTCGTGGTGACGATAGCTCTCGGACTGGGCGGATGGCGGGCCTCGTCGCCCCCGCGCTTGCGCGAGTCCGAATCGCAGTCCAATTTGGTGGTAGGGAATCCTCCCCCCTCGAAGGAGCGACCCGCATGAAGACTCTCTCCCTGACGGCGCGCGCGCTGCTGATCGCCGCGCTGGCCATCCCCCTCGGTGCGGCAACCGCGGTGGCCGGCACCCTCCCGGGCAGCGTCAGCCACGCGCCTGGGGCACGGCTGTTCCTCCAGCTGACCGCGGGCGACGCCGCCGTCCGGAACCCGTTCGCCGTATCGGCCTCGAACGGCCCGATGGTCGCTCTGGACTTCGGCGGCACGAACCAGCGTCCCGGCCTCATCCTGATCGAGGATCCGGATGATCCCGGCGGTGGGGACGGCGACACCACGGATCCCGGTGTGATCCCCGAGCCCTTGACCATGACCCTGCTGGCCACCGGCCTGGCGGGGATGGGGGGAGCGGGAATGGTCCGTCGTCGGAGGAAGAAGGCGGAGCAGCAGTAAGACTCGACCTTCGAGGGAGGATCCACGGGGCCCGGGCGGATCGCCCGGGCCCCGTGTGCATGTGACCAGGCGGGATCAGTCGGGGAGCACTCGGGCCACGGCGGGAACCAGCTCCTGGGCCACGGCGTGGGCCAGGGCCATCGCCTCCCCTTCCGCGTCGCCGGCGCGGATCGGCACCACGATGCGCACCAGGGCCTCATCGCTCCGGCGGCGCACGACCGCGTCCCGCAGGAGCTCCCACTTCACCCGGTATTCGTCGGCCTCCACCCGGCCGCGGCCCTGGTACCAGTAGACCACCAACGCCCGCCGGTTGTTGTTGAGCAGCTCGTACCGGTTGACGCGCACGCGGCCGATCGCGGTATCCAGCGTGTCGAGCCGGGACGTGAGGGCCTACCAGCCGGCCCCCGGCAGGCAGTTCTTCGGGGAATGGATCGTCCGGCCCTGGGTCTGGCGCTCGTAGAATCCGACATACACCGTGAACTCCGGGCTCGAGTCGCTCCCGAAGGCCCGGAAGAGGTAGGTGGTCATCCCGGCCACCTCCTCCTCCGCCGGCGAGAGCCGCCGATCGGTGCCGGCCCGCCCGGCCAGCTCGACGGGGAGGGTCGCGAGTGGCGCCTGGAGGGCCGGGAGCCGCTGCCGCTGGGTGGTGAACGCGAACACGCATCCCAGGCCGAGGACGCCGGCAGGGAGCCACCAGGGGCGCGCCGTCACGTCGGCTCCGAGGGGACGGGCCCCGCCCGGGGCGTGAGCCACCGGCGCTCGGCCGCGCTCGCGGCCCAGGCGACGACGCCCAGGGCCACCAGGGCGACCAGGAAGAGCAGCCAGCCCTCGCTCAGGTGCATGAAGCCCTCCCCCATCGCCGGACTCACGTAGTAGACCAGGAACCCGGTGAGGAACACCCGGATCGCGTTGACCCCCATGGCCACCGGCAGGGCGGTGATCATCACCGCGGCGCGGGTCGCCGGGTGCTTCAGCCAGAGCCCGGCGACCAACACCCCGAGGCTGAGCAGCGCGGTGAGGGAGCGCAGTCCGCTGCAGGCCTCGGTGACGAAGAGCTGGTGGCCCGGCAGGTGGATCACGTTGCCCGCCACCCGGACCGGCACGTCCCGCAGGGACAGCAGCGCCGCCCCCATGGCCGAGGCCTTGAGCTGCAGCGGGAAGGCCAGGGTATTGAGGAGGATGGCCGGCAGGGGGATGGCGAGGAAGAGCAGGGTGGCGGGCATCCACCAGCGGCGGAGCTGTGCAGCGCCCCAGGCGAAGATCACCAGTCCCGCCCCGGCGAGCCAGAGCGAGACCCGCATCGAGTAGTGCTCGGCGGCGAGCCCCCCGACCAGCCGCAGGGCGACCGCGCCAGCGAGGACCAGGAGCCCCAGGACGGTCAGGGGGCGTGGCTGCTGGACCAGCCCGGCCCGCCACGCGAACCAGATCGCCAGCGGGGCCAAGAGCAGGCCGTGACCCGCCTCAGGGTCGGCCCACCAGTCTCGGGCCAGGGAGGCGAAGGGCTGGGCGAAGAGGAGGAGAAAGGCGAGCGCGGTTCCGGCGAGAAACACCAGGGGCCAACGCCGCAACTACCAGCCTCCGCGGCGGAAGAGCATCACCGGGATGGTCCTCAGCATGATCCGGATGTCGTCCGCGATGCCCTGCCGCCGCAGGTACTGCAAGTCGTACTGGACCTTGGTGCGGACGTCGTCCATGCAGGAGTCGTACTGCTGGCTGATCTGGGCCAGCCCGGTGATGCCCGGGCGGGCACGCTGCCGCAGCGGGTACTCGGTGATGTTCTCCCGGAGCTCGGCGAAGATCGTCGGCCGCTCGGGCCGAGGGCCGACGATGTTCATGTCGCCCTTGATCACGTTGATCAGCTGGGGAAGCTCGTCCAGCCGGTACTGCCGGAGGAACCGCCCGAGCGTCGTGACCCGAGGGTCCGACTTGGTGGCCCAGACGGCCCCGGTGCGCTCGGCGTTCACGGACATCGAGCGGAACTTGTAGATCGTGAACGGCTCGCCGCCCATGTCCACCACCCGGCGCCGGTTGTGCGCCGTGCGGCGCCCGCCGCGCCGGTCCAGGCCCACGCGCGTCTGGGTGTAGAACACCGGCCCCGGGGACGTCAGCTTGATGGCGAGGGCGATCACCAGCAAGAGGGGCGAGACCAGCACCAGGGCAACCGAGGCCAGCACGATGTTCAGCACCCGACGGAAGAAATCGGGCTCGTGCGACGGGACGCGCACGTTGGACGGCTCGGGCTGTACGTCCCGGACCACGCCTACGTCGATGGGGAGGCCCCCGGTGTCGCTGAGCTGTGCCATGCTGATGCCCATGCGGCAGGTCCTATTTGAAGATCTGGGTTAGCGCCACGACGCCGAAGAGGGCTCCGGAGATCATCCCCGCGACCTGGAGCGCCGACATCACCCCTCCGCCGCGGCCGCCGATGACGATCTCGTCTCCCCCGTGGAGGTTCAGTTGATCCAGCGAGCGCCCGGCCAGGAGCGCGCGCCGCGTCGCCTCCCGGTCCATCAGCTCCTCGGATCCCCGGCGGACGAACGTCTTCCGCGTATCGGCGTTGCCGGTCGGGCCTCCGGCGATCATCATCACGTCGCTCAGCAGCACGTCCGCCGGGACGTGGTAGAAGCCGGGCCGGATCACCTCACCGAACACCGCGATCCGGACCAGGGAGACCGCGGTGACCGTGGGGTTGCGCAGGAATCGGCCCACCTGTGCCGTGAGGAAGGCCTCCAGCTCGGAGCGCAGCACGCCCCGCAGGGAGATCTCCGGGAGGCTGGCCAAGCTCAGCGTCCGCCCCGGTCGAACGGTGAACGTGTCCGACAGGGTGGAGTCCTCCAGGACGCGGAGCACGATCCGGTCGCCACCCTGGAAGTCCCCCTCGGTCAGCCGCTCCCGCAGGGCGACCACATCGGGGCTGTTCTGGGCGTTGGCCGGCGCTCGGGCGAGGAGATCCTCCAGCTCCGCTCGCGTGGCCTGGGCCCGTTTGGGATCGATCGGGGCGGACTGGGCCGAGGCCACGGACGGTCAGACGACCATCGCCGCGGCCATCAGCAGGCCCGGTCGCATCAATCGCATCAGCTTCGTTTGTCCTCGGTGCGGCGCGGCGATGGTCATTGCGCGGTCACACCCCGTCCGAGTCGAGCAGAGGCGTGGGCGTGTCGACCAGGCCGAACTTCGCGAGCCGGCGCAGGAGCCCGGCCTCGCCGTCCGGCGCGGCCTCGGCCACCTCGGCGCACCGGGGACAGCGCGCCCGCTCGGGAACTCCCGCGCCCTTCGATCGGGCGGGAGACTCGTAGACTCTTCCGCAGGCGGTACACAGCATCGCAGCGAGACTTCCTGTGCTCGAGACGTAGAGGGGCTCATCTGACTGGTTTCTCCTGTATCAAGGACGACGCCGCTTTCACGGAGGGCTCGAAGAGTCGGCGACCGTCCGGGTCGAAGACACGTAACACATTGCTTGGCAGTGACTTACGGCACTGATCGGTGGGGGGTGCTTCCGGCACTCGCTCCGGCGGTGTCGCCCCTCACCTACCGCTTTCTGTTGCTTTGTTGCAACGTTCTAGCGGGAGGACTGGGTATTCGTGGCAATGGCTCCCGGGAATTGTGGTTCCAGCGCGCCGTCCCCGTCCCGGTGAGGGCGCCGCATAGGCGGTCAACTCATTTCTTGGCAGCAACTTACATGTGCCGGAGAGGAAGCGCATGAGTCGTGCTGTAAGGCGGTGGCTAGTCGTTCCCGGGAGCGGAGAGCCAAGGACTCCCCCCAGACTCGGCACCCAAGCGGAAGCGCCATGACCGATCGCGAAAAATCATCCCGTCCCCCGTTGGTGCTCGTCGCCAACGATCAAGAGTGGTCAGCCCGGTCGCTCGAGAGCATCCTCGGGCCGAACGGGTACGCCGTGCTGCGCGCCTACACCGGGAAGCAGGCCCTCGAGCGTGCGCGGACGGCGCAGCCCGACATCGTCATCCTCGACGCCCAGATGCCGGACCTGCACGGCATCGAGGTCTGTCGGGCGCTGCGGGAGGATTCCCGCTTCTCCGGCACGACGCCCATCATCATCACCACCTCGGGTCCCTCCGGGCGGGCCGAGCGGCTCGAGGCCTACCGGGCTGGGGCGTGGGAGTTCCTGGGTCAGCCCCTCGACGGCGAGGCGCTCCTCCTCAAGCTGCACACCTTCGTGCAGACCAAGCTCCAGGTGGATCGGGTCCGGGACGAAAGTCTCCTGGACGAGACCACCGGGCTTTACAACATGCGTGGCCTCTCCCGGCGGGCGCGGGAGATCGGCTCCGAGGCCTTCCGCCGGCACCACGGGCTCTCCTGCGTCGTCTTCGCCCCAATCATCGAAGGCCTCGAGCCGGATCATTCCCCCACCGACGAGATGGGCATGCGGCTGGCCCAGGCCGTCGGGTCCGTCTTCCGGCAGGCGGGGCGGGCGTCCGACGCCATCGGGCGCCTGGGCCAGCTCGAGTTCGCCGTGATCGCGCCGGCCACCGGTCCGGAAGAGACCCTGCTGCTCGTGGAGCGGCTGCGCGCGTCGCTCGAAGGAACGGCCCTGTCCCTCAACGGCGGGTCCCCGGCCAGCGTCCAGATGCGGGCCGGCTACTGTGCCGTGCCCGACTTCTCTGAATCTACGGTAGATGCGGTCGAGATGCTTCTCCGGGCGACGACGGCCCTCCGCAACCTCAAGATGGAGAAGGGCGGGAGCATGGTCCGGGCGTTCGATCAGGTGACGGTACACCGCCCGTAGCGCCGCCGCCAGCGGACCCCGACGAAACGACCGACCCTCCGGACGCCGTCCGGAGGGTCGGTCGCATCTGGGGGCTGCGCGCTAGGAGGCGAAGTCCTCGTCCTCGCTCTCGGCTTCGGCGGGGCCGCCGGCCAGCTGGGCCACCGGTGCGGCGTCCGCGTCGGCCGAGTAGCCGTAGACATAGGAGTAGTACTGGTAGATCCCGTGGGTGCGGATGTCGTTGAGCACCGCGCCCAAGAGCCGGATCGGCAGGCGGTCCAGCAGGCGCAGCTTGGCCTCCGCCATCTGCCGGTCGGTCTCGCCCGAGCGGAGGACCACCATCATGTGCCCGGTCGTCGTGCCCAGGACGAAGGGGTCGATGCCCGCTCCGAGCGGGGGGCTATCCACGATGATCACGTCGAACCGCGACTTGAGGGCCGCCATCAGCTCGCTCATCCGGGCCGAGCCCAGCAACTCCGGGCCGTGGTGCTGGCGGGTGCCGCAGGGCACGACCGTGAGCTGGTCGTGAGTGGAGGTCCGGAGCACCTCCTCCAGCGTGACGTCCCCGGCGAGGTGGTCGATCAGGCCGGGGCGCCGCTCCATGCCGAACATCCGGTGCAGCTCGCCCCGCCGGATGTCGCCGTCGATCAAGACCGTGCGATACCCCGCCTCGGCGAAGGACAGCGCCAGGTTGGAGGACACCAGCGACTTGCCGTCCCCCGGGCCGGGACTCGACACCGTGAGCTGGATGGGACCGGCGGCCCCGTAGGAATGGGCCAGATTCAGGCGCACCGTGCGGAATGCCTCGACCACCTGGGAGGCCTCCTCCGGGTCGCGCCGGTCGGCCTCGACCTTCCGGATGGCGGGGATCGCGCCCAGGATGCTGAGCCCGAGCTCCTTGGTGACCTGCTCGGGGTAGCGGAACCGCTTGTCGAGCTGGTCCAGCAGGATGGCCAGGCCGATGGCCGCGCCGAAGCTGGCCAGGAAGCCCATCAGGATGATCCGAGGCGCGCTGTTGCTGCTCGGCTTGGACGGAATCGTCGCGCGATCGAGCAGCCGGACGTCGGGGATGGCGCTGGCGAGGGCCAGCTTCGCCTCCTCGTACCGGTCGCTCAGCATTTGATAGAGGTTTTCCGCGCTGAGCTTCTCCCGATTGAGCCGCTGCTCGTGGATGGACCGGCTGGGAATCCGCTCCAACTCCTCGGACGACACGCCGATCCGGGACTCGAGCGTCTGCTCCTCCACCCGAAGCTGGTCGCTGAGGGCCCGGGTGTAGGCGGGGATGGTCTGGGTCCGGAGCGTGTTGATCCGCTCCTGGAGGTCCCGCACCGGCTTGTGCTCGTCGGTGTAGCGATACCGGAGTGCCCGGAGCTCGGCCTCGGCCGTAGTCAGCTCCTGCAGGGCGCTCATCAGGTCCGGCGCGCTGCGGACCGAGGGGATCAGCTGGAAGGCGTCCACGGACAGGGTGCCCGAGGCCGCGCCCCGCCGCAAGGCCTCCTCCATGGCGCTGCGGTCCTGCTTGATCTCGTCGAGCTTGACCTTCTGGTTGAAGAAGCTCCCCACCACCGTCATCTGGGTCTGGAGGCCGGCCCGGATCGGCGTGCCCTCGTTCGGCTCCGTGATGATCTGGATGCGGTAGCTCTCCAGCCGGTTCTCGGCGATCCGGAGGTTGCGGGACGCCACCGCGACCTGCTTCTGGAGGTCGTCCGTCAGGATCTGGAGCTTCGAGCGCTTCAGCTCGGCCGCCACCGTGACGAACTGGTCGGCGACCGCGTTGAGCGTGTTGGCGATCCAGCTCGGATTCGATCCCGTCAGGCGCAGGTGGAGGAAGTTGCCATCCTGGGCCATGTTGGCCGACAGCGTGCTCTGCAACGCCAGCGACGCGTCCCGGGGAGAGATCACCTTGAACTTGATGGTGCGGCTCCGCCCGAGGGCCGAGGAGGTGGGGGCCCAACGGAAGCCGACCGGGCGACCGATCGAGTCCCCGGCGACGCCGGAGTCCACGGCGATCCCGTCGATCGTGCGCAGCATGAACCGCTTCCCCTCGGCGTCCAGCGACAGCTCGAACTGCCCCGGCAGCATCCGGTTGGACAGGGAGAAGCCCTCGAAAACCAGGGAATCGGCGGGGTCCTTGGTCAGGTACAGCTCCATGTTCACCGCCACCGAGTCCAGCACGACCCCGGTCGTCAGCAGCTCGGCCCAGGAATGGGACTGGAGGAGGCCGGGGGCCCGGATCGGGCCCGCCCCCGAGGGCGGCGGCTCGATCCAGATCGTCGCCCGGGCGGTGTACTCCGGCTTGAGGAAGCGGGTGGCGAAGGCCGCCACCGCCGTTCCGACGAGCGTGACGGTGAGGATCAGGTACTTGAAGCGCCGCAGCGCCGCGATGTAGCGGCCCCACGGAATTCCCTCTTCCTCGGGCTCCTGGGGAGGGCCCATCGGATGGCTATCCCGCGGCTGGGGGACTCGTCCCGCGTAGGGCTGAAGTCCTTCCGGACCATTCGATGGGATCAGATGACCGGCCATGCGCTGGCTACTCCCCAAGGTCTCGGCCCCTGGAGGGACCGGATACGGTTGTGGCGGGTTGGCATTGGGCGAATCCCCTGCAAGGGAGATACCGTGCCCCGACAAAGGAAGATACACGGCAGAGTGCAATGGCCCAGAGGACGCCGCAAGGCCCACACTGGCCCTCGACAGGGCCGTGTTGTAGACTCAGAAGCACATTGTTGCATATATACCACGGTTTAGTGTTGCCGCGAGGACACGGAAGTGTCCCTCCACGGTGTCCCGGTGTGGTATCTAGGGGACTATTCGCACAACGAGTTGGCGTTGGTCGTGGCCTCATCTGTGCTGCATTGGAGCAACGAATCGGGCCCCAGGGCCCGGGTCGCAACGACCTTTGCGAGCAACGTCACCGTGTAAGGAGTCTTCAGATGGCCAGCGTGTCGGCCCAGTCCGGCGCTCCCGCCGGCGGCGGGGCCCAGGAATCCAGCACCCGGGATCCGCTCTCGATCCCGTCCGAAGTGAAGGCGAGCGTCCGCATCCTCGTCGTGGACGACGAGCGCACCCTGCGGGAGAGCTGCGCGAGCGTGCTGCAGATGGACGGCTTCAACGTGACGGTCATCGGCCGCGGGGAGGAGGCGCTGGACACCGTCAAGCGCCGCAAGTTCGACATCATCCTGGTGGATCTGTACATGTCGCAGATCTCCGGGATGGACATCCTCCGGACGGCGCTCGAGGCGAACAAGGACACCATCGTCGTGGTGATGACGGGCAACCCCAGCGTCACCAGCAGCATCGAGGCCCTGCGGGCCGGGGCCTGGGACTACCTGCCCAAACCCTTCTCCGCCACGCACCTCCAGGTGCTGATCGGCCGCGCCTCGCACGCGGTGATGGTGGCGCGGGAAACCAACGAGCTGCGCCTGCAGCTGATGCAGCAGAACGGCCACAGCGACCAGATCACGCTGATCGGCATCTCGCCCCTCTTCCGGAAGGCGGTGGAGCTGGCGCGGAAGGTCGCGGGCACGGACGCCTCGGTGATGATCAGCGGGGAGAGCGGCACCGGGAAGGAGCTCATCGCGCAGTTCCTCCACCAGCACAGTCGCCGGTCGAGCCGCGGCCTCGTCCCGATCAACTGCGCGGCCCTGCCCGAGCCGCTCCTGGAATCCGAGATGTTTGGGCACCGCAAGGGCGCCTTTACCGGGGCGGACCGGGATAAGCCCGGCCTGCTGGAGACGGCCAACGGAGGCACGCTCTTCCTCGACGAGCTGACCGAGATGTCCATGCCCCTCCAGGCCAAGCTCCTCCGGGTGATCCAGGACGGGGTGGTCCGCCGGGTGGGCAGCGAGCAGTCGGACGCGATCGTGGACGTCCGCTTCGTGTCGGCGACCAACCGCGATCCCCAGGAGGCGGTGAACGAGGGCATGCTGCGGGAGGACCTGTTCTACCGGCTCCGGGTGGTGCCGATCCGGCTTCCGCCCCTGCGCAAGCGCCTGGAAGACATCCCCTTGCTGGCCAATCACTTCCTCACCCACTACTGGCTCCGGCACCGCCAGATGGGCGATCGGGTGCCGCGGCTCAGCGACGCCAGCATCGCATTTCTCCGCTCGCGTCCCTGGCGGGGGAACGTCCGCGAGCTCCAGAACGTGATCGAGCACGTCGCGGTCCTGGCCGAGCCCGAGCAGGTCATCCAGCCCAACGACATCCCCATCTACGACGATGCCCCCGAGGGCCCCGTCCCGGGAGGCCTCCCGGTGGCCATCACGGATGAGGCCTACCATGTGGCGAAAGAGCGGGTAATCAACCAATTTGAGACGGAGTACCTGACCCGGCTCATCGGGCGGGCCGGCGGCAACATGTCCAAGGCGGCCCGCCTGGCCAACATCGACCGGACAACGCTCTATCGTCTCATGGACAAGCACAACTTTCAACGCAGCGACCTGGTGGGAACCTCTGAGTGAAGGCTGACGCCGCGCTGTCGGGTCGGCAGTCCGACGAGCGACTCCGCCCTGGGGGCCGGACGTCCGGGCCCCAGGCTCGGGCGGAGTCCGCCCTGGACCCGACCGTGCCCGCCGTCCTCGCGAGCGCCCTGGAGAAGGTCCGGGCCGACTGGCAGGCCGTCGCGGCGGACAGCGCCACGGGGGAGGAAGTCGGCCGGGTGGCCGAGGAGCTCATCCGGGAGATCGGGCAGCGGCTCGACGAGACCGGGGTCCCCGTCCAGATCACCCGGTCGGTCCTGGCCCGGCGGGTGCTCGCCCTGCTCCGGCGGCGGCTACTGGTGGAGCTCCAGGCCCGCGAGCGGACCCTGGCCGCCGCCGACGCGCTGCGGATCCTTCAGGCACTCGAGCGGGTGGCCGAGGAGCTCCAGCCGGATTGGGCCCAGCACTTCGCCGATCGGCTCGCCGGGCCGGACGGACTCGAGATGGTGGTGGAGGTGGCCCACGACCTCCGCTCCCCGCTGACCTCCATTCTCTTCCTCGCGGAGACCCTCCAGAAGGGGCGGAGCGGGCAGGTCAACGAGCTGCAGGAGCGGCAGCTGGGGCTGGTCTACAGCGCCGCGTTCGGGCTCAGCGCGATGGCGAGCGACGTGATCGAGCTCGCCCGGGGAGGCGATCGGCTGGTGGACCTGGACCCGATTCCGTTCTCCGTGGCCGACATCTTCGAATCGGTGCGGGACATCGTCCAGCCGATCGCCGAGGAGAAGGGGCTGGAGGTCCGGCTGGTGCGACCCGAGCGGGACTTCCGGATCGGGCATCCCGTGGCGCTGAGCCGGGTCCTGCTCAACCTCACCACCAACGCCCTCAAGTTCACCGCCGAGGGGTATGTCGAGGTCACCGGTACCGCGCGGGGGTCGGGCCTCGTCGAATTCGCCGTTCGGGACACCGGGCGGGGCATCGGTCCCCAGGCCATGCTGACCCTCTACGAGCCGTTCCGCCGGCGCCAGAAGGCCGGCGAATACGCCTTCTCCGGCTCGGGGCTGGGCCTCTCCATCTGCCGCAAGCTGGTCGAGGCGATGGGGGCGGAGCTCCAGGTGGAGACGGGGGTGGACGAGGGCACGCGCTTCTTCTTCACCCTGGACCTGCCCGACGCCGGGCAGGGCATCGCCTAGGCCGTTCCGGTCGGCCACCCTACCGGCCCCGTCTCCGATCCCCTTATATTGCAAGGCTCTAAGGAATCTGGGAGCCGGATGCGCGCAGCAGCCCTCCACCTGGCCGCCCTCGTCGACCAGAAGGTGCTGGCCCATCCCGACCGCGAGCTCGTGGTCGCGGGCGGCCGGCGCTGGAGTTATGCCCAGATCGACGACTCGGCGCACGCCCTTGCGTCGGCGCTCGCGGACCTCGGGGTGCGGGGCGGGGATCGGATCGCCATCGACCTGCCCAACGGTCCCGAGTGGCTCGTGACCCTGCTCGCGGGCGCTCGGCTCGGCACCACCGTCGTGCCGCTCGATCCCGCCCTCAGCTTCCACGAGCTCCGGTACCAGCTGCGGCACAGCGAAGTGACCGCCGCGGTGGTGGCGGAGAGTACCGGCGGGGTCGACTTCTTCGAGGCCTATGAGGAGCTGCTCCCGCTGCTGCCGGACCTCCACTGCCTGGTCACGGTCGGCGGGGCGGAACGGTGGACCGATGGCCGGGTCTACCACTGGGACGATGTCCTGGCCAAGGGGAAGCACCGCCGCCGACCGGCGCACGAGAGCGATCCCGCGCGCGAGCCTCTGGCCATCGTCTACACCTCCGGCACCATGGGCAAGCCG
>JBFIUJ010000009.1:0-17069 GCA_041607595.1 Gemmatimonadales bacterium
CGCGGGAGCAGATCCGGGACCTGGCGGCCGAAACCGACGGCCTGCTGGTCTCGCTCTACCTGCCCACCCACCGGGCGGGCCGGGAAACCGAGCAGGACCCGATTCGACTCAAGAACCTGTTGACCGACGCCGAGCGCGATCTGGTCGCCCAGGGTGTACGGGCCACCGCGGCGCGAGACCTGCTCGCGCCCGCCCGCGCCCTGCTGGACGACCTCGAGTTCTGGTCGCACCAGGGCGACGGCCTGGCCGTCTTCCTCTCTCCGGCCGGCATGCGGGAGTACCGGCTCCCGGTCACGGTGCCGGAGGTCGCGGTCGTGGCCGACCGCTACCACGTCAAGCCCCTCCTCGGCCTCCTGGCCGGCAACGGCCGCTTCCACGTTCTGGCCCTTAGCCTGAACCGAGTGCGGCTCTTCGAGGCCGGCCGGGACACGATGCGGGAGATCGACCTGCGGGACGTGCCCGAGAGCCTGCGCGAGTCCGTCGGGTACGACTGGGAGCAGAAGTCGCTGCAGTTCCACACCGGGACGGCTGCCGGCGCGGGGGGCAGGCGCCGCGCCGTCTACCACGGTCACGGGTCTCCCAAGGACGACGACAAGGCCGAGATCGCCGCGTTCTTCCGGCAGGTGGACGCCGGGGTCACCGCGCTGGTCGGTGCGGACCGGGTCCCCCTCGTGCTGGCGGGCGCCAAGTACCTCACGGCCATCTACCGGTCGGTGTCGGCCCATCCCTGCGTTGTGGAGCACGCGGTCGAAGGCAGCCCCGACCGGTCGAGCCCGGAGGAGCTTTGCGCGAGAGCCTGGCCGGCGGTCGAGCCGCGGTTCGCCGAGGATCGGCGGGTGGCGGGGGAGAGGTTCGAGGCGCTGAAGGACAAGGGAGGGGCCAGCGGCGACCTCGACCTGGTCCTCAGCGCCGCCTTCGGGGGCAGGGTTGAATCCCTGTTCGCCGCCCGGGGGGTCCAGCGCTGGGGCCGCTTCGACGAGGCGTCCCTGCGGGCCGAGTCGCATTCCCGGCGGCAGCCGGGGGACCAGGACCTGGTGGATCTCGCCGTGGTCCAGAGCCTGGCTTCGGGCGGCGACGTGTTCCTCGTGGAACCGGCGGCCGTGCCTGGAGGGGGCGTGGTGGCCGCGGTCTTCCGCTTCTAAGGCGCTGGACGACCCGACACTCCCCGGGGAGATGCCGCCTGTTCCCGCCGTCGCCGGCACAGTTGTGTCGCCGGATCGGCACGCGTCGTCCTCGATGCGACCCTCGCCAGACCTGAAACTGCGCGCCGGCCTACGGGTCGCCCAGAAGCCAGCTCGGTCGGGCTCGGCTCTTCTCCTAGGCCGAGCCCGCCGCGCATGGACACCCGGCCCTGGGCCGGTAGCTTTCCTCGACGTCCCTGATCCGCGCCTCGGATCGCGGCGCCCTGCGCTTCTCTCAACAGGAAACGGAGAGCCACCCCTGCCCACGTCCCTCGTCTTCGCCGCGCTGCTGGCGGTCGCCCCGCTCGCAGGCACCACCCCGGTCTTCCAGGATTCTCCCCAGTGCTGCACCGTCACCCTCCAGGTGCGCGTCCCCGAGGGCACCGGCACCGTCTACCTGGCCGGCAGCCTGCCGCAGCTCGGGCCCTGGCGGCCCAACGGCCTGGCCCTCGCGGGCGAAGGTCGGGAGCGCACCGCGCGGGTCACCGCGCCGGCGGGCACGGCGCTCGAGTACAAGCTCACGCTGGGCTCCTGGGACCGTGAGGCGCTGAGCCCGAGCGGCACGGTTCCGGGCAACCACCGGCTCCTGCTCGAGCGCGACACGGTCGTCACGCACGAGATCGGCGCGTTCAAGCGGGATCCGAGGGACTACATCGCCGACTGGCCCGGCTCGGGTGCCTTGGGCCGGCTGGTCTACTGGACCGACGTGCCCTCGGCCTTCCTGGGCCCCACCCGCCACGTCGAGATCTGGCTGCCGCCGGGCTATGACAGCGCCGCGTCCACCCGCTATCCCGTCCTCTACATGTCCGACGGACAGAACCTGTTCGACCCCCGCATCGCCAATACCGGGGTGGACTGGGGCGTGGACGAGGCGGTGGTGCGCCTGGTGGAGCGGGGAGTCATCCCGCCGATCATCGTGGTCGGGGTCTGGAGCACCGCGGAGCGTGGGCCGGAGTACTCGCCCTGGCACGGCGCGTCCCGGTACGCCCGCTTCCTGATCGAGGAGCTGATGCCACGGGTGAACGCCGAGTTCCGGACGCGCACCGGGCCCGAGCGCACGGCGGTCATGGGCTCCTCGATGGGCGGCCTGCTGTCGTTCTACCTGGTGCTGCACCACCCGGACGCCTTCGGCGCGTGCGGCTGCGTATCCACCCACTTCCCGATCTCGGAGGCGGTGGTGGCGGAGCACTTCCGGGACATGACGACGGCCACCCGCCCGGACACCACCCCCTACGTCCTCCGGGACATCGCGGCGGGACTCCGGGTGCCCCCGAACGCCCGCTTCTGGTTTGACTACGGCACCGAGGGGCTCGACGCGTCCTACGCACCCAGCCACGCCGCGGTGCGGGAGTGGCTGGTGCGGCAGGGCCTGCGCGAGGGCACCGACTTCGTGGTCAGGGCCTATCCGGGCGCGACGCACAACGAGGCCGCGTGGCGTGCGCGACTCGAGGACCCGCTCGCGTTCCTCTTCGGCCGGAGGTCCCCATGATCCGCCCGACCCGCGGCGCGGCCATCGCGCTGCTCTCGGCCCTTGCCCTCGGCTGCGCCAAGGAGCCGCCCGCGCCCAGCCTCGCGGCGCCCGCCTGGGCCGGGGACGTCGTCTGGTACCAGATCTTCGTCGAGCGCTTCCGCAACGGCGATCCGTCCAACGACCCGACGCCCGAGGACATGGTGGGCGTCACCGACGAGGCGACGCCGAAGGGCTGGCAGCCGACCGCCTGGACCCAGGACTGGTACCGGCAGGAGCCCTGGGCGCGGGCCACGGGCAAGGACTTCTACGGCACGGTACAGTTCCGCCGCTACGGCGGAGACCTGCAGGGTGTGCTCGACCGCCTAGACTACCTGCAGGACCTGGGCGTGACCGCGCTCTACTTCAACCCGGTGAACGACGCGCCCTCGCTCCACAAGTACGACGCCCGGAACTACCACCACATCGATCGCAACTTCGGGCCGGACCCTCGCGGCGACGCGGCCCGGATGGCCGCCGAGGACCCCACCGACCCCGCTACCTGGGGGTGGACGGCCGCCGACAGCCTGTTCCTGGCCTTGGTACGGGAGGTCCACCGGCGCGGCATGCGGATCATCCTGGACTACTCCTGGAACCACACCGGGATCTCTTTCTGGGCCTGGCGGGACGTGCTCGAGCATCAGCGGGCCTCCCGCTTCGCCGATTGGTACGAGATCGAGCGCTTCGACGACCCGGCCACGGCGGACACCAACGAGTTCCGCTACCGCGGCTGGGTCGGCGTGCCGTGGCTGCCGGAGTGGAAGAAGGTGGGCCGCCCGGAGGGCAAGACCCACGGCGCCATCGAGGGGAACCTGGTGCCCGGCGTCCGGGACCTGGTGTTCGCCGTCACCCGGCGCTGGCTCGACCCCAACGGCGACGGCGACCCCTCCGACGGAGTGGACGGCTTCCGGCTCGACGTGGCGGAGATGGTCCCGCTCGGCTTCTGGCGCGACTACCGGCGCTTCGTCCGGAGCATCAACCCGGAGGCCTACCTGGTGGGCGAGGTGTGGTGGGAGGCGTGGCCCGACCGGATGTACGACCCGGCGCCGTGGCTCCAGGGCGACGTGTTCGACGCGGTGATGCACTATCGCTGGTTCGCGCCCGCCCGGCGCTTCTTCGCCGGCGCCCCGCCCGCCCTCACCGCCTCGGGCTACGCCGCGACTCTGGATTCGCTGGGGATGGGGATCGCCCCCGCGCACCAGAAGGTGATGATGAACCTGACGGCGAGCCACGACACGCCGCGCTTCGGCACCTCGCTCTACAACTCCGGCCGCTACAAGTACCAGGTCAACCCGCGTGAGAACGCGGGCTACCGGATTGACCGTCCCGACGATCGCACCCGCCGGCTCCAGCGGCTCATCCTGGTGCAGCAGTTCACCTGGATCGGCGCGCCGCACGTCTGGAACGGGGACGAGGTGGGCATGTGGGGCGCGGACGATCCGGACGACCGGAAGCCGCTCGTCTGGACCGACCTGCGCTACGAGGACGAGACCGCCCATCCGTTCGGCCGGCCGCGCCCCCGGAACGCGGTCGCCGCGGACACGGCGCTGCTCCGGACGTATCGCGATCTGATCGCCCTCCGGAAGCAGCACCTGCGGCTCTTCGTGGACGGGACCGCGGGCTGGCTCCTCACCGACGACGCCAGGCGCGTCGTGGCCTACGAGCGCGTCCTCGGAGACCGCCGCGCCATCGTCGCCTTCAATGCGTCGGATGAGCCGCAGGAGATCGTCGTGCCGGCCGCCCGCTCCTACCGGGTCGCCTATCCGGCGGGCGCGGCCGCGACCGTCGCGGACGGCAGGCTCACCGCCCGCCTGCCGCCGCTCTCGGCGATGGTCTGGGTCCGGGAGTAGCGTCCGGCGAGTCAGCGCGCGCTGAACCGGTACGCCGTCGTCTGCCGGTAGGTCCGGCCCGGGTGCAGGATGATGCCGGGGAAGGCCGGCTGATTCACCGCGTCGGGGAAGTGCTGGGCCTCGAGCGCCAACCCGGCGTGCCGGCCGTACCGGACGCCGCGCTTGCCCGTCATCGAGCCGTCGAAGGCGTTCCCGGTGTAGAGCTGCAGGCCCGGCTCGGTGGTCGTCATCGCCATCGCCCGACCGGTCCTGGGCTCGTACACCCGAGCCGCGGCCTCTCTCCCGCCGCCCGTCTCCTCGAGCACGAAGCTGTGGTCGTACCCGTTCCCGCCCGGCGTCTGGTTCAGTCGGGCGCCGATCGCCGTGGGAACGGCGAAGTCGAGCGCGGTGCCCCGGGTCGGCCGCAGCTCTCCAGTGGGAATCCGGGTGCCGTCGGTGGGCGTCCAGGCCTGGGCGTGGATCGCCAGCTCGTGGCCCAGGACGTCGCCCTCGCCGGCCAGGTTGAAGTAGGCGTGGTGGGTCAGGTTGACCGGCGTGGCCCGGTCGGTCGTGGCGGTGTAGTCGATGACCAGCGCGTCGTCGTCGTCGAGGGTCATGACCACCGTCACCTCGAGCCGGCCGGGGTAGCCCTCGTCTCCGTCCGGGCTGGTATGGGTGAGCCGCACGCCGGCCGCCTCCTCCACCGGCTCCGCGCTCCAGAGCGCCTTGTCGAACCCCCGGACGCCGCCGTGCAGATGGTGGGGGCCGTCGTTGCGGGTGAGCCGGTAGTCCGCTCCCTCCAGCGTGAAGCGGCCGCCCGCGATCCGGTTGGCCACCCGCCCGACGGTGCACCCGACGTAGTCCCGGTTGCCGAGATAGCCGGCCAGCTCGTCGAAGCCCAGCACCACGTCGCCCAATCGGCCGCCGCGGTCGAGAATGTGGAGCTCGGTGACGGTGGCGCCGTAGTCGATGATCCGGGCGACGAGGCCGTGCGCGTTGGTCAGGGTGTAGCGGTGCACCGGCCTCCCGTCGGGCATCCTGCCGAAGGGAGCCCGGTGGACGCTCACCGCGCGGCGCTCAGGAGCACCAGGCCGTAGGGCGTCGTGAGCGAGACCCGCCCCTCCCGCACGGTCCCTCGCGCCCCCGAGTAGCCGTCCAGCAGCTCGGTGCCGTCGGGGAACACGCCGAAGACGGGAATGCTCTTCGCGCCCTCCCCCTGGTCCATCGCCACCAGGATCCGGTCCGTCCGGCCGGCCACCTCCAGCGACCGGCTGAAGACGAGCGGGGTCGCCTGGAGGGTGCGGTGCTCCCCCGCCCCCACGGCCCGGTGCGCACGGCGGAACCGGCCCAGCCTGCGCCAGTGCTCGAGGGTCGCCGCGGTAGCCCCGCCCAAGCGCTCCAGGTCGTCCCAGTTCATGAACGAGCGGAGATTGGCGTCGCCCTCGGCACCCGGCACGTGGAGGGGCCGGGCCAGCTCGTCACCGTAGTAGATCTGAGCGCCGCCGGGGGCGAGGAGCAGACGGGTGCCGGCGCCCAGCGGATCCCGCCGTTCCCGGTCGTAGGGCCCCCCGTCGTCGTGGGAGCTGACGTAGTTGAGGACGGCGACGCCTCGGAGCGGGCCGCCGTGCAGCGCGGCGCCGTAGCGGGAGAACAGGCTGTCGAGCGACCCGGCCGCCTCGCGCTTGAAGCCGAAGTTGATGAGGCCGTCGTACCCGTGGGCGAAGAAGTCCACCGACCGGTCGCCGAAGCCGTAGCCGCGCCCGTGGCCCAGCTCCCAGCCGTAGACCTCCCCCATCATATAGAAGGGGAGATCGCCCAGGACCTTCTCCGGATGCGCCCGTCTCCAGTCCGCGAGCGCCCGCTCGGCCTCCCGTTTCAGGTCGGCGCTCACCGATTCCTCGATGTGCTTGGCCGTGTCCACTCGGTATCCGTCGAACCCCAGCTCGCGCACCCAGTCGGTGAGCCACTTGATGAGGTAGTAACGGGGCGCCCTCGGCCAACCGGT
Source organism: Gemmatimonadales bacterium (assembly GCA_041607595.1). GTDB lineage: Bacteria > Gemmatimonadota > Gemmatimonadetes > Gemmatimonadales > GWC2-71-9 > JBFIUJ01. The sequence continues at coordinate 6,523 of JBFIUJ010000009.1, forward strand.
GCGCCGGAAGTAGGCGTCCAGCTCGGCGACCTCGGCGTCGCGGCGGCCCTCCCGCTCCCACTTCGCCAGCAGCTCGGGCGGGAGGGCCACCGGCTCGTCCCGGTCGGTGCGCACGTCCGGCAGCGTCCGCACCAGGGTGCAGGTGACGGTGGTTACGTAGTCGCGGTAGGTGCACTGGGGGCCGGTGCGGACCCAGTCCGCGGGCCACGCCGGATCCAGCGGGGTGACCGGTCCCGGGTGGTTGAGGACCGCGTCCATGAGCACGCGGATGCCGCGCCGGTGCGCCACGTCCACCACCGCCCGCAGGTCATCCACCGTGCCCAGCGCCGGGTCCACCGCGGTCCAGTCCCGGGTCCAATAGCCGTGGAACCCGTAGGTCCGACCCGTGCCCTCGTCCACGGCCCCGTGGATCTGCTCCACGAAGGGGGTGAGCCAGATGGCGTCCACCCCGAGGCTGTCGAAGTACCCCGCTTCGATCTTCAGCAGCAGGCCGCGCAGATCGCCGCCCTCGAAGTTCCGGAGCAGGGCGCCGTCCTTCGCTCGGCCCAGCGCGAGGTCGTTGGTCGGGTCGCCGTTGGCGAAGCGATCGGTGAGGAGGAAGTAGACGGTGGCGCCGTTCCAGAACGTCGCCGGGTCCGGGGCCGAGGCGGCCGCGGGTCCCTGGCCGTGGGCGACGGCGGCCGGGTGGGCGCACGCGGAGAGCGCGATCAGGGCGGCACCGAGGAGTGCGAGGGAGCGCGGCACGGCGGTCATGGCTCGATCCGTCCATTCGGGTGCGGGTCTCATCGTCCCTCCCCCACGCCAGCCGCCGCCACGTCGTCCTCGTCCTCCACCCGGAAGGTGAGCCCCGCGGCCAGCACCAGGGACGCGCCCCCGATCAGGAGCGCGTACACCGCCTCGCCGCCGAAGAAGCGCCCGACGAAGAAGCCGAGGATGGCGGCCGCGACGATCTGGGGGATGACGATGAAGAAATTGAAGACGCCCATGTAGTATCCCATCTTCGACGCGGGCAGCGATCCGGTGAGGATGGCGTAGGGCATGGAGAGGATGCTCGCCCAGGCGACCCCGATCCCCACCATCGAGGCCAAGAGGTACCGCGGGTCCGAGAGCACGAAGATCGAGAGGAGCCCCAGCGCTCCGCAGATCAGGCAGATCGCGTGGGCCATCTTCCGGCTGGTCCGCCGCGCCAGCACCGGGATGGCGAACGCCACCACCGCGGCGACCCCGTTGTAGGTGCTGAAGCCGACCCCGACCCAGTTGGCCCCCTCGTTGTAGAGCGCGCTGGTCGTGTCGGTCGTGCCGTAGATCCTGCTGGTCACCGCCGCGGTGGTGTAGATCCACATGGCGAACAGGGCGAACCAGGAGAAGAACTGCACCCAGGCCAGCTGCTTCATCGTGCGGGGCATGTCCTGGAAGTCGTTGAGCATGGTGACGAAGCCGTTGTCGTGGCGGCCGCCGCGCTGCATCGTGCCGGCGGCGATCAGCATCGCCCCGACCACGCCGACCCCGGCGGAGAGGATCATGACCTGGTAGACCGCCTTCCAGGCGAGCCAGGCGCTGAACAGAGCCCCCACGACCAGGAGCACCCAGCCCACCCGGATCTGGCGGCCGCCGTTCTCGACGAACTCCTCCGCCGTCCGCGCCTCCCGGGTGTGGCCCTCCTGCGCCTGGCTCTCCTCGAAGGCCGCCAGCTGCTCGGGCGGGTACTCCCGCGACCGGAGCACGGTCCACAGCACCGCCACGAAGAACACCGCGGCCCCGAGGTAGAACGAGAGGCGCACCGAGTCTGGGATCATGCTCGGCGGCGCCTCGTTGCTGACGCCGAACTGCGTCGTGAGCAGCCAGGGGAGCGCCGAGGCCACCACCGCGCCGGTGCCGATGAAGAAGCTCTGCATGGCGAACCCGGTGGTTCGCTGGGCGGAAGGCAGGTTGTCGCCCACGAAGGCCCGGAACGGCTCCATCGAGATGTTGATGGAGGCGTCCATGATCCAGAGCATGCCGGCCGCCACCCACAGGGTGGGCGAGTTGGGCATCGCCACCAGGGCGAGCGACGCGAGGATGGCGCCCCCCAGGAAATAGGGCCGCCGCCGGCCCAGCCGGTTCCAGGTGCGATCGCTGAAGTAGCCGACGATGGGCTGGACCACGAGCCCCGTCACCGGGGCGGCGATCCACAGCACCGGAATGTCCTCCACGCTGGCGCCCAGGGTCTCGAAGATCCGGCTGACATTGGCGTTCTGGAGGGCGAAGCCGAATTGGATGCCCAGGAACCCGAAGCTCATGTTCCAGATATCCCAGAACGTGAGGCGCGGCTTCGGCCGGAGGCCCTCGCTGGCCGTCTGCAGCGGGCCGTGGGCCATGTCGCGGGGCGCGGGAGATCCAGGGGATCGTGATTCCATGGGAGGATCGGTCTCTGGGTTAGGGAGTCGCGGTGCGGAGAGGCGGGGGCGCCGGCGTAGTGCCCCGCGCCTCCCGGAGGCGTCGGAGGTGTGCTTCCACCTGCGGGTCCGCCATGACGTCGTCCAGCAGCCGGCCCATGGGCCGCTGCCAGTTGGGGCGCACCGAGGACCGGGTCCCGGGGAGGTTCACCCCGATCTCCTCCAGCCAGAGGTCCTCCAGCCAGGGGACCACCAGCGGGCTCTGGGAGCGGCCCAGCCACTCGAGTAGCAGGGCGAGGAGGGCCTCCGGGCGGTCCACCCGGCCGCCCAGCCGCGCGGCGAGCCTCTCCGCGGCCCGGGCCCGCTCGTCGCGGACCTTCGGCTCGGCCTCGGCGGCGAGGAGCCGGTAGTGGACCCGCTCGCCGATGTCGGACCCGGAGAGCCACCCCGCGAAGGTGGGCGTGTCGTGCGTGCCTACCAGCGCCATGTCCGCGGGCGCGGGCGGGGCGAGCTCCGGGTCGTCGGCGGCCTGGAACTGCGCCAGGTACATGCCCCAGATCCGGTGCCGCGGCAGCGCCCGGTCGATCTCGGGAGGCACCGTTCCCAGGTTCTCGCCCACCACCTCGCACCGATGTCGCACCGACTCCAGGGTGAGGATCGCGAAGAGCTCCTCGGCCGGATAGGACACGTAGGTCCCCTGGTGCAGGCCGAAACCATGCGGAATCCAGTACAGGCGGGTCCACGCCATGATGTGGTCCACCCGGAGCACGCCGGCCAGCTGCATCTGGTGGGCGATGGACGCGGCCAGGTACCGGTGGCCCTCCCGGCGGGACGCCTCGGGCAGCACCGGGCTGAAGCCCCAGTCCTGGCCGCTCGGGAAGCCGCGATCCGGCGGCGCGCCGACCGACATGCCGCCGCCGAACAGCGCCTGTCTCGACCAGGGGTCGTATCCGTCCGGATGGGTGCCGACCGCGAGGTCCAGCCCCAGCCGGAAGCCGTCCCGGTCCAGGCGCTGCCGCAGGTCGTGCAGCTGCCGGCGCGCCGCGGCCTGGGCCACGAGGTGGAAGCGCTCCTCCTCCGAGTCCACCTGGTCCGGCTCGAGCGTCCCGCCACGGGCGGAAGCCTCCCACTCCCGCCAGTTCCGACCCAGCCGGGCCTGCGCGCCGCGAAAGCGCGCGTAGCGGACCAGCTCGTCGTCGAGCCCGTCGGGAACCGGCCGGCCGGCGAGCGCCGCCCGGACCTCCGCGTCCGCCCGCCTCACGTCCAGGGTGGTCGGCGACTCCGTCGGGCGATGGGCGTCGCCCAGGTCGAGCATCAGCTCCGACCAAAAGAGTCGGCTCACCGGCGAGTAGGGGCTGGGCTCCGGCCACTCCGAGTTGAACGTGGGGAGGAGCGGGAGCGCCGTCACCAGGTCGCCGCCCAGTCCGCGGATCCACCGGCACAGCGTCTCCAGGTCCCGGAGGTCGGCGAGCGAGCGGCTGCGCCGCGAGCGGAGCGCGGCCAGCTGGGTCCCGACCCCCCAGCTCCGCGGCTCGCCCGGGCGGCGGTACGCGTGGAGCGGCGCCGCGATGACGGTGCAGGACTCGCGGCCGCGCGAGGATTCGACGGTGAGGCCATGATACCCGAGGGGAAGCGGGCCGGCGGCGCGGAGCCGGCGGCGGGCCTGCTCCAGCGGGGCGACGCCGCCCTCCTCGAGCTGCAGGTGCGCCTGGACCGGACCTCGTCCGGGGATGGAGACGTCGGCCAGCTCGCCGTCCCAGGCCACCAGGACGGGAGGGAGGACCTCCTGCTTTCCCTTGGCGCGGTGGGCCCGCAGGGCCTCTGCGGCATCGGCCGGTCGCAGGATCCCGGCACCCTGGGCCGCGCAGACCCGCACCAGCGTCTCGGGCTCGACGGTGACGGGGCGGCCCAGGCCGTCCGTATACCGGGTATGCACTCCCATGGCCCGCGCGAGGGAGCGGAGCGCCCTCAGGTCGTGCACCGGGTCATCTCACGGGTCTGATGCGGATGGCCTGGCCGCCGCCCGGCGCGAGGACGACGGGCAGCCGGGTCGCCGAGCTCACCGCGCGCCGGCTGATCGCGACCGGCATGGGGTTGTCGAGCCAGTGGGCGCCCGGCCCGTCGGCGTAGATCTCGGCCACGTATCGCCGGCCCGGCGTCAGGAAGGAGAGCGGGACCTCCAGCGTGCGGCCCGCCTCGTCCGTGATGGCGCCCAGGAACCACGTGTCGCCGTCCCGCTCCCGCCGCGCGACCACCACGTAGTCGCCGATCGCGGCGTCGATCACGCGGGTCGTGTCCCAGTCCACGGCGACGTCGCGAATGAACTGGAACGCGGGCTGCTTCTCGTAGTGCTCGGGAAGGTCCGCCGCCATCTGCATCGGCGAGTAGAGCACGACGTAGAGCGCCAGCTGCTTGGCCAGGGTGGTGCGCACCCGGGGCTCGTCCGGCCGGCGCGCTCGACCGGTGCCCCGCTCCAGCAGGAGGTCGAAGATCCCCGGGGTGTAGTCCATCGGGCCGGCCAGGAGCCGGGTGAAGAAGAGGATGGTCTCGTGCTCGGGCGGGTTCCCCCCGTCGCCGCTCCAGGCGTTGTACTCCTGCCCCCGGGCGCCCTCCCGGGTCATCATGTTGGGGTAGGTCCGCCGCTCGCCGGTGTCGTGCACCGGCTCGTGGACGTTCAGCATGATGCCGTGCCGCGCGGCCGTCTCGATCACCCGGCGGTAGTGCCGCACCATGTACTGCGACCAGTGCGAGTGGCCCTCGCCGGTGGTGTCGGTGACGTAGCCGGTCTTGAGGGCGTCGAGACCGAGCGACTGGTAGAGGGCGAAGGCGCTGTCCAGCTGCCGCTCGTAGTTCTGGATCCCGCCCGACGTCTCGTTGTGGACGATCAGCCGGACGCCCCGCTCCCGGGCGTACGCGGCGAGGCCCGGGAGGTCGTAGTCGGGGTAGGGCTCGGTGAAGGAGAACGCCTCCCGGTTGGCGATCCAGTCGCCGTCCCATCCGACGTTCCATCCCTCGACCAGGACTCCGCCGAACCCGTTGGCCGCCGCGAAATCGATGTAGCGGCGGGCATTGGCCGTGGTCGCCCCGTGCCTCGGGCCCGAGCCCCAGGTCATCGCCCCGATGTGCATCCCCCACCAGATGCCGACGTACTTCATCGGCCGGATCCAGTCGGTCGCCGGGAGGGCGCTGGGCGGGTTGAGGTTGAGCCCGAGCACCGAGGGCGCCAGGTCGGTGACGCGGTCGGCCACCTGGATGGTGCGCCACGGCGTCTCGAACGGTGCCCGGCCGCGCACGGCGATCCCGTCGCCCATCCGGGCCAGGTCCGCCCGCAGCGTGCGGCACTCGATGCAGGAGCCTCGCAGGCTCATCCGGGCGTAGTCCACCAGGTTGGCCTCGTGGATCACCAGGTAGGTGCGTCCGTCCCGCGTCCCCATGGTGAGCGGTGTCTGCACCCGCTGCAGCAGGCTGAGCGGCCCCTCGGCATAGAGCATCTCCGAGCGGTCCATCCGGGGCCGGTCGGACGGGATCCACCAGGTGCGCGGGTTGTCCGCGAAAGCGAACTCGGTGTGCTCGTCGGTCAGCTCGAAGGCGTCGAGGCCGGGCTGCGCCGGTAGCTCGTAGCGGAAGCCGATGCCGTCGTCGAAGGCGCGCACCCGGAGGGTGAAGCGCCGGTGCGGGGGTGCGGTCTCCTCGACCGACACGGCCAGCTCGTGGTGGTGGTCCCGCACCCGCGCCACTTCGCCCCACGGCTGGGTCCACCATGCGTCGTGCGACTGGCGCGTGGTGTCGGTGATCCGGAGCCCGTCCTGGAGCGGCGGCGCCTCCCGGAAGCCGAGCCCGAGCGCGGAGGGGAGGAGCAGCGCTCGGCCGTCCCGCGCCAGGCGGTAGGTCAGCCGGCCCTCGCGGATCTCCACGGTGACCTGATTGCGGCCGTCGGGGGAGGACACCCGGACCTGGCCCCGGAGCGTGGGAGTGAGGGTCGCGAGGGAGAGGGCGACGAGGCAGAGCTGGAGCCAGCCGGATGGGCGGCGCATGGGATTCCCGGGAGTCTCGCGTCGGGTCCTGCGGGGGAAGACGGCCGCCGACACCAGCGGGGCCGCCGGGGACGATTCCCCGGCAAAGCTAGAGCGGCCCGACCCCTTCCGCCAGCGGACCTTGTGTTCCGGCGCCGCCGCCCCGAATATGTGCTGCGCGTCAACTCACCCCAGAACGCTCTTCGGGAACCCGACCGTGCCCCAGATCCAGCTCGGCGTCATCGACTACGCGATCCTGATCGTGTACTTCGCCTTCGTGCTCGGCATCGGCTGGGTCCTCCGCCGCTCCGTCAAGAACAGCGACGACTTCTTCCTCTCGGGGCGCTCCATCCCCACCTGGATCGCCGGGCTCGCATTCCTCTCGGCCAATCTCGGGGCCCAGGAAGTGATCGGCATGGCGGCCTCGGGCGCCAAGTACGGGATGATGACGAGCCACTTCTACTGGGTCGGGGCCATCCCGGCGATGGTGTTCGTCGGCGTCTTCATGATGCCGTTCTACTACGGCTCGAAGGTGCGCTCGGTGCCGGAGTACCTCCGCCACCGGTTCGACGAGAAGACCCGGGGCTTCAACGCGATCACGTTCGCCGGCATGACCGTGTTTTCCTCGGGCATCTCGATGTACGCGCTCGCCACGCTCTTCGAGCTGGTGCTCGGGTGGAACTTCCACACCAGCGTGGTGCTCTCGGCGGTGATCGTGCTGGCCTACATCTTCCTGGGCGGACTCACCTCGGCGATCTACAACGAGGTGCTCCAGTTCTTCCTCATCGTGCTGGGGTTCCTCCCGCTGGTGCTCCTCGGCCTGAAGGACCTGGGCGGGTGGGACGGCCTCAGCGCCAAGCTCGTGCCGGTCGCCACGAGCGCCGGGTACCCGGAGGGGGCCTGGTCCAACTCGTGGCAGCACCTCGACTCGGCCGCCTCGAACCCGATGGGCGTCGAATGGTTCGGCATGGTCATGGGGCTGGGGTTCGTCCTGTCGTTCGGCTACTGGTGCACCGACTTCCTGGTCATCCAGCGGGCGATGGCCGCGGAGTCCATGAACGCCGCCCGGCGCACCCCGCTGGTCGCCGCCGTGCCCAAGATGCTCTTCCCGGCACTCGTCATCGTGCCGGGTATGATCGCGATCGCGCTGCACCACAACAGCGGAGGCCTGCTGCCCCTCGGCAACGACGGCCTGCCGAACTACAACCTCGCCGTCCCCGCGCTGCTGGCGCACTACCTGCCGACCGGCCTGCTGGGCCTCGGCCTCACCGCGCTGATGGCGTCCTTCATGTCGGGGATGGCCGGCAACGTCACGGCGTTCAACACCGTGTGGACCTACGACATCTACCAGTCGTACATCAGCCCGGGGCAGTCGGACCGCCACTACCTTCGGATGGGACACACGGCCACCGTGGTCGGGATCGCCCTCAGCGTGGCGGCGGCCTACGCGACGACGCGCTTCAACAACATCATGGACATGCTCCAGCTGGTGTTCGCGTTCGTCAACGCGCCGCTCTTCGCCACCTTCCTGCTGGGCATGTTCTGGCGCCGGGCCACCGGGCACGGGGCCTTCTTCGGCCTGGTGATCGGCACCCTGTCCGCCGCGGCCCACCACGGGCTCACCCTGCCGCTCGGCTCGGCGCCCGGGATCAAGGGCGCGTTCCTGGGCACCCCCCTGCACACCTACGCGAGCGAGATGGCCCAGAACTTCTGGACCGCGATCGTGGCCTGGAGCGCCTGCTTCGCGGCCACGATCGTGATCTCGCTGCTGACGCGGGAGAACAAGTCGGACGACGAGCTCCGGGGACTGGTCTACGCCCTGACGCCCCGCGTGACGGACCGCGAGCTGGTCTGGTACAAGCGGCCCGCCGTGCTCGGGGTGGTCGTCCTGGGACTCACGCTCGTCCTCAACATCCTCTTCTGGTGAGCGCGCCATGAACCTCGACCTGCGGGTCCCGATGGGACTGATGTTCGCCATCGTCGGCGCGCTCCTGACCGTGTTCGGGCTGGTGTCGGACCGGGCCGTCTACGAGCGCTCCCTGGGCATCAACGTGAACCTGTGGTGGGGCCTGGTGCTGCTGGCGTTCGGCCTGGTGCTGCTGGGCCTCGCCCTCCGGGCTCGGGCGAAGGGAAGCGGATCTTCGGGCTCCGCCCCATGAGTGAGCGCAGGAAGGTCGCGATCGTCGTCGGTGGGGGACCGGCTCCCGGCATCAATGGGGTGATCGCCGCGGCCACCATCCGCTGCGTCCTGGAGGGCGTGGACGTGCTCGGGATCCGGGACGGCTTCAAATGGATCATGCGGGGGAACGTGGACCACGTGGTCCCCCTCACGATCGACGGCGTTAGCCGGATCCACGCGCGGGGCGGCTCGATCATTGGGATCGCGCGGGACAACCCCACCACCGACCCCCGGCACCTCGAGGCCACCGTCCTGTCGCTGCTGCGACTCGACGTGGCGAAGCTGATCGCGATCGGGGGCGACGATACCGCCTATACGGCGATGCGGCTCGAGGAGCATTCGGCCGGCCGGATCCACGTCGTGCACGTGCCCAAGACCATCGACAACGACATCGCTCTTCCCCCGGCGATCGACACCTTCGGGTTCCAGACCGCCCGACACCACGGCGCCGAGATCGTCAAGAACCTGATGGTGGACGCGCACACCACCTCCCGCTGGTACTTCGTCATCGCGATGGGCCGGAAGGCGGGGCACCTGGCCCTGGGCATCGGCAAGGCGGCCGGGGCCACGCTCACGCTGATCCCGGAGGAGTTCGGCCTTCGCGGCATCGCGTTCAAGACGATCACCGATACCCTGGTGGGCGCCATCATCAAGCGCCTGGCGACCGGGAAGCAGTACGGCGTGGCGGTCATCGCCGAGGGCGTGGTCGAGGGCCTCGACCCCGGCGAGCTGGCCGACATCGAGGGGGTCGAGCGGGACCCGCACGGCAACCTCCGTATCGCCGAGGTGGCCATCGGGGGGATCCTGAAGCAGGCGGTCCAGGCGCGGCTCCGGCAGTTCGGTCTGGCCACCACCATCGTCGCCAAGGACATCGGCTACGAGCTGCGCTGCGCCGACCCGGTCCCGTACGACGTGGAGTACGCCCGGGACCTGGGGTACTGTGCCGCGAAATACCTGCTCTCGGGCGGGCGCGCGGTCATGGTGTCCATGCAGGGAGGCGAGTTCCTGCCGATCCCCTTCACCGACCTGCTCGACCCGGAGACGGGCCGCACCCGGATCCGCTACGTGAACATCCGCTCGACCCGCTATGGGATCGCGCGCCGCTACATGATCCGGCTGCGGCGCGACGACTTCGAGGATCCGCACGAGATCGCGCGGTTCGCCGCGGTCGCCAACCTCACGCTGGACCAGTTCCGGGAGCAGTTCGAGTTCCTGGTGGAGGACGAGCCGCCGTCACTGGAGCTGGTGGAGCCGGCGGCCGCAGCCGGCACGCCCAGGAGCTCGCGCCGCCGAGGGTAGCGCGGCGCCTAGCGGTGGAAGGGCTCGCGCCGCTCGGGCGGCGCGCTGGCCGGAATCCTGAGCTTCGGTGCATCCAGGGCGAGCGTCGCCACCACCGTCCCACCCACCACCAGCTCGGCGCCGTCCCCGGCCCGTCGCACCTCGTGCGGCGGCGCGGCGCCCTCCATCCCCAGCGCCGCGCTCAGCGCGCGCACCGCACCGCCCTCCCGAACCAGTGCCAGGGCGTAGATCGAGGCCGGCGGCGCGCCCGGCTCGGTCTCGACCAGGATGCCGGCGATGCCGGCGTCGGTGGCGAACGGGTTCGCGCCCACCAGCGCGGCCCCTCCCGATACGCCGAAGGCGACGTTCTCCCAGGCACTCGGCACGACCGTCCCGTGCGCGTCGCGGAGCGACGCATGGCAGAAGACCACGTCCTTGCGCGCGCGGTCCCGCTCGCGCCCGGAGAGGTCGAGCGCGAGGGTCAGGCGCTCGATGGCGCCCGGCGTGCGCACCGTGTGCCGGGCCACCGCGCGGCCGGCGACGAACCCCACCGCCTCGAGCGCGCCGGGCCGGAACCCCCCGGTGCGGAACGTGAAGGGAGGATGGGCGAGCCGGAGGCCGATGCGGTCGCGGTCCAGCCCCTTCCGCTCGAGCAGGCGCCCGTCCAGGTGGAGGGCCACCTCGTCGCAGTTGCTGAACACG
>JBFIUJ010000010.1:0-16922 GCA_041607595.1 Gemmatimonadales bacterium
ACGATCATCAGCCAGACCAGCAACCGGGCCCAGGTATCGACCGGCAGCCCGATCATCAGCCAGGCGCAGGTGAGGATGCCGAGGACCGGGACCAACGGCACGAACGGGGTCTTGAATGGCCGCGGGACCTCGGGGTTGGTGTAGCGCAGGACGAGCACGCCCGTGCACACGATGACGAAGGCCAGCAGGGTCCCGATCGAGACCAGCTCCCCCAGCAGGCCGATCGGGAAGAGCCCGGCGACCAGCATCGCGGCCCCTGCCGTCAGCAATGTGGCGACCCACGGCGTCTTCCGCTGCTCGTGCACGGTGGCGAACACCTTCGGCAGGAGCCCGTCCCGCGACATCGTGTAGAAGATCCGGGACTGCCCGAGCAGCATCACCAGAATCACGGACGACAGGCCGGCGATCGCTCCGATCTTCACGATCGGACGGAGCCATGCCATGGATTCGCCCAAGGCGTTGATGCCCACGGCGATGGGGTCCGGCACGTTGAGCTGGGCATAGGGGACGATGCCGGTGAGCACGAGCGCCACCGCGATGTAGAGTACCGTGCAGACGGCGAGCGAGACCAGGATGCCGATCGGCATGTCCCGCTGCGGGTTCTTGGCCTCCTGGGCCGCGGTGCTCACCGCGTCGAACCCGATGTAGGCGAAGAAGATGACGCCCGCCCCGCGCAGCACGCCCCCCCAGCCGAACCGACCGGTGCCGGTGGCCTCGGGCACGAACGGCTCCCAGTTCTCCCGGTTCACATAGGCCGCCCCGAAGGCGATGAACAGCAGGATCACCGTCAGCTTGATGATGACGATGATGTTGTTGGCCGTGGCCGACTCCCGGATCCCGAGGATGAGCAGCATCGCCAGGAAGCCGACGATGAACATGGCCGGGACGTTCAGCACCGCGCCGGTGCTCGACCATCCCTCGGTGAAGATGCGCCAGATGTTGATTCCGGCATCCTCCGGGGCCACGTGCTCGAAGGGCGCCGAGGTGAACGCCTCCGGGAGGTGGATGCCCATGTCGCGCAGCAGCGAGTTGGCGTATCCGGACCACCCCACCGCCACCGTGCCGGCCGCGAACAGGTACTCCAGGATCAGGTCCCACCCGATGATCCAGGCGACGAACTCGCCGAGCGTGGCATACCCGTAGGTGTAGGCGGAGCCCGCGATGGGGATCATCGCCGCGAATTCCGCGTAGCAGAGGCCGGCGAACGCGCAGGCCACCGCCGAGAGGATGAAGGAGTACACGATCGCGGGCCCGGCGTAGCTGGCCGCGGCCTGGCCGGTCAGCACGAAGATGCCGGCCCCGATGATCGCTCCGACGCCCAGCGTCGTCAGGTTGAGCGCGCTCAACGACTTGCGGAGGCTGGTGTCGGCCAGGGCCTCGGCCTGCAGGGCGGCGACGTCCTTCTTGCGGAACAGGCTCATGGGCGGATTCCGTTGGCGAGAATGGCCGGACAGCATGGGGTTGGACCGAGCCGGGAAATCCAGATCGGTGTGCGTCGGGCCGGGGGGCCGTCACCGGCTGTAGTTCGGCGCCTCGCGGGTGATCGTGACGTCGTGCGGGTGGGACTCGCGCAGCCCCGAGGGCGTGATGCGGATCATCTCGACGTCGCAACGGAGCTCGGCGATCGTGGAGACCCCGCAGTAGCCCATGCCACTTCGCAGGCCGCCGACCATCTGGAACAGCACGTCGCCGACCGGGCCCTTGTAGGGCACCCGCCCTTCGATCCCCTCGGGGACCATCTTCGCCGGCGACATCTCGCCCTCTTGGAAGTACCGGTCCGCCGAGCCGTCCTGCATGGCGGACAGGCTGCCCATGCCTCGGATCATCTTGAACCGACGGCCTTCAGCCAGGACCGACTCGCCGGGGCTCTCCTCGGTCCCCGCGAGCATCGCCCCCATCATGCAGCACGACGCCCCGGCGGCAATGGCCTTGACCGCGTCTCCCGAGTACTTGATGCCGCCGTCGGCGATGATCGGCACGTCACCGGCGCCCCGCACGGCGTCCATGATCGCGGTGAGCTGGGGCATGCCGACCCCGGTCACGACCCGGGTGGTGCAGATGCTGCCCGGGCCGACCCCCACCTTGATCCCGTCCACGCCACGCCGGGCCAGCTCCCGCGCCCCGGCCTCGGTGGCCACGTTGCCGGCCACGAGCTGGACGTCGGGAAACCGCTGGCGGAGTCGGTCCACCACCTGCAGGACTCCATCGCTGTGCCCGTGCGCGGAATCCACCACCAGGACGTCGGCGCCGGCGCCGAGCAGCGCCTGGGCTCGGCGGTCGACGTCGGCGGCCACACCCACCGCCGCCGCCACCCGCAACCGCCCGTGCTGGTCCTTGTTGGCGTCGGGATGTTGGCGACGCTTGAAGATGTCCTTCACGGTGATGAGGCCCTTGAGGACCCCGTCCGCGTCCACCACCGGCAGCTTCTCGATGCGATGGCGCGCCAGGATGCGCTCGGCCTCGTCGAGTCCGGTGCCCTCCGGTGCGGTGACCAGGTTCTCCTTGGTCATCGCGTCGCGGATCGGCTGGTCGAGGTTGCGCTCGAACTGGAGGTCGCGGTTGGTGATGATCCCGATCAGGCGACCCTGCCCCTCCACGATCGGGACGCCAGAGATGCTGAACCGCTGCATCAAGGCCGCCACTTCGCGCAGCGGCCGATCCGGCCCCAGGGTGATGGGGTTCAGGATCATCCCGCTCTCGCTCCGCTTGACCCGATCCACCTCGGCCGCCTGCCGCTCCACCGTCATGTTCTTGTGAAGCACGCCGATGCCCCCGGCCCGCGCCATCGCGATGGCCATCTCGGACTCAGTCACGGTGTCCATCGCCGCCGCGACGAGCGGGATGTTCAACTCGATCCCCCGGGTGAGGCGGGAGACGACGGACACGTTTCGGGGATGGACGACGGAGTACCGGGGGACGAGCAGGACGTCGTCGAAGGTGAGCCCGTACCCGGATCGGACTGTGCTCATCGCCTGGAAGGCTCCGAATAGACGAAAGGCCCGCCGGGCGCGCACGGGGCGCCGGGCAGGCCGATGATTAGCGCTTCAGGGGTTCCATCTCCAAGGATAGGCCGCCAACGGTCCGCGCGCAAGCGACCGGCGATCACCCCGGGGTCCGGCCCGACGAGGGCGAGCGCGGCTCCGGCTCCGGCGGTCGGGGGGGCGTCTCGGCCGCGCGGACGGCTTCGTCCACCACGGCCTTGCCCGCCGCGGCCAGACCGCGCATCACCTTGGCGGCGGAGTCCATCACGCCCATGGTGGTGCTGATGGCCTGGATGGGGAGCTTCCCGGCCCGCATCGTATCCTCGACGGTATCGGTGATCTGGGCGAACAGCCCGCCGGGGGTAGCCCGCTCGGCGTACTTGCTCTCGAGGAACTCGATGTAGTCGAGCACCTGGAAGGCCCGCTCATCGCTCAGCCCGTCCAGTCGCCGGAGAATCCGCTGCTTCAGGAGATCGTTCATCGCCATCGCCTTCGCCTTCGGGCGGCCCGCTGCCCCGTGAGCCCTATAATGTAGAAGACCGGAACCCGTCCGCCCAGCTAACCCGATCGCTCCACGCTCACCAGCTCCACGACCGGGATCTCCAAGTACTTGGTGCGGGGCGCCTTGAGGCGCACCCGGACGCGGTACTCCTGGAGCGGGGCCCCCGCCTCGAACTGCGGCAGCTGCTCCCGGGTGACGATCACGTACACGAACCCGGCCTCCGGCAACGGCCCCCGGGTGAGCAGGTAGGGCTGGCCAGCCGGCAGCTCGGCCCGGAGCTCGTCTGCGGTCTGGATGGCGATCAGCTGCAGCCGCCACTCCAGGATCTCGCCCAGGAAGCGGCCGGGAGTCGCCCGGACCTCCGCGGCGGTGACGGCGAGCGCCCCGCCGCCCGGCGCCGGCTTGAGATCCACCTCACGCACCCACGCCTCGAGCTGCACCCGGGCCCATTCGCCGGACCGGCCCAGGACCCGGCCCGGCAGGCCTGCCACGAGCGATCCGGCCACCTCCCCCGAGGGGGCCGATGCGAGGATGGTGCCTCGCCCCACCAGCACCCGGTCGCCTCCGGTCGTCGGGGCGGGCGCCTCGACCCGGGGCGCGGGGTCGGAGGGCTTGCGCAGCCCCGTGGCCGGCACCCACCCGGTGCGCTCCACGCGATGCCAGCCGTCCCGCGTCTCCAGGCGCTTCAGCAGGGCGCCGGTGTACAGCCGGGCGACCATGCCCTCGTTGGGCGCCCGCCGCAGGTTCTCCGCCGGCCTGGCGCGCACGGCGATGTCGTAGCCATCGCGCGTGTCCGGTGCGGTCGATGCGGCGAAGATCCACCCGGCCAGCGTCACCTCCTGCCAGGTGCCTTGGGCGCGCCCGGCGCGGACCGAGACGCCGGCGGGCACCGTACCCAGCGGCGTCCCCCCCGGCTCCTTCCGGAAGGTGACCGCCTCGGCGACCAGGGCGTCTTGTTGGGCGGGGAGCGGGGTCGCGAGGCATGCCAGCAGGGCGATCCCGCAGGCTGGTAGGCACGTCCGGGCCGGGCTAAATTGCGGCGCGATCATCACCTGGGATTGTAGAGCCTGTGGGGGACCATTGTCAAAGGGATCGGGCCGGCCGGTCGTGCTGATCGTCCTGGACGGGTGGGGCCATCGCGAGGCCCGGGAGGGCAACGCGATCGAACTGGGGAATACGCCGGTCTGGCATCGGCTCTGGGGCTGCCATCCGCGCACCCTGCTCGAGGCGAGCGGGCTGGCGGTGGGCCTCCCCGAGGGGCAGATGGGCAACAGCGAGGTCGGGCATCTGAACCTGGGCGCCGGCCGGGTCGTGCCGCAGGACCTGGTCCGAATCAACCAGAGCATCGCGACCGGCGACTTCTTCGGGCTGGAGCCGCTGGTCGCGCTGGGTGCCCACCTCCGCCGGAGCGGGGGCACGCTGCACCTGGTCGGGCTGCTCGGCTGGGGCGGGGTGCATGCGATCGACCGGCACCTGCTGGCGGCCGTCGAGCTCGGGGTCCGGCTCGAGGTCCCGGCCATCGCGGTGCACGGATTCCTGGACGGCCGCGATTCGCCACCGACCTCCGCCGAGGAGGTCGTGCAGACCCTGGCCGCCGACCTCCGCCGGATCGCGGGCTCGCGGGCCGCGATCGCGAGCCTGGGCGGCCGGTACTACGCGATGGACCGCGACCGGCGCTGGGAGCGGACCCGACTCGCCTACGACGCCCTGGTCAACGGCGTCGGGGTGGAGGCCACCGACCCGGCGGAGGCGGTGCGGGCCGCGTATGCGCGGGGAGAGACGGACGAGTTCGTCAAGCCGATCGTGCTGCACCGGGAGGGCCGTCCGGTCGCCACGATCCGGGACGGCGACGGGGTCTTCTGCTTCAACTTCCGCAGCGATCGCATGCGCCAGATCGTCCGGGCGCTCGCGGTCGACGGGTTCGACGGGTTCGCCGTGGACGGCCGGCCCGCCGTATCGCTGGTCACCATGACCCAGTACGACCAGACGTTCCCGTTCCCCCAGGCCTTCCCCCCGTTCAGCCTGGCCAAGATCGTGGCGGAGGTGCTGGCCGAGCACGGGCAGACCCAGTTCCGGACCGCCGAGACCGAGAAGTACCCGCACATCACGTACTTCTTCAACGGCGGCCACGAGCCGCCCTATCCGGGGGAGGAGCGCCTGCTGGTGCCGTCGCCCAAGGTGGCGACCTACGATCTGGCTCCGGCGATGAGCGCCGAGGGGGTCACCGACGCGCTCTGCACCGCGCTCGACGGCAGGGGGCATGACTTCTTCCTCTGCAACTTCGCCAACGCCGACATGGTGGGACACACGGGCGTCCTGCCCGCGGTGGTCGCGGCGGTGGAGACCGTCGATCGGTGCCTGGGACGGATCCTCGCGGCGGCGGAGCGCGCCGACGCGAGCGTCCTGGTGACCGCGGACCATGGGAATTGCGAGCTGATGATCGATCCGAACGGGGGCGGTCCGCACACCGCCCACACGACCAATCCGGTTCCTCTCGTCGCCCTCCGCGCCGATTGCGCCGAACTCCGGTCGGGCGGGGCCCTCTGCGACGTCGGCCCCACCGTGCTGCGACTGCTTGGCATCGACCCGCCGCCGGAGATGACCGGCCGCGATCTCCGGGAGCTGTGAGCCTCATGCGGTTTCGTGTCCTGCTGGCCTGCAGCGCCTTCGCCCTCGTGCCGCTCGCCTCGGGCTCGGCGCAGGTGGGGTACCCTCCCGACCGGTCCCCGTTCCGCGATCTCCCGCGCGGGCACGTGGTGACGGCCCATGCCGGCCTCTTCGGCGGGGGCGGAGGGCGCCTGGGGATCGGCCCGCAGGACGGCACGTTGTACGGCATCCGGTACGACATCCGGGTGGGCGGACCGATCCACATCGGCCTGGCGGTGAGCCGCGGCGACCTGGAGCGCCTGGTCGCGGCCGAGGACGACAGCGTCGCCACCCGGATCAGCGGCCCGTTCCCCCAGTCGATGACCATGGCCGAGTTCGGCCTGCAGTTCAGCCTGACCGGACCGAAGACGTGGCATCGCCTGTCCCCGTTCATCGGGGCCGGCATCGGGTATGCGTTTTCGGGCGGCACGCCCCAGGACACCTCGGCGTACCGGTTCGGGAACAAGGTGTACTTCGTTCCCTCGGCCGGCCTCAAGGTGTACCTCACCGACCGGCTCCATCTGCGGACCGAGGGCCGGACCGTCATCTGGAAGCTCAAGTACCCCACGTCCTTCGCGGAGGAGCCGACGCTCGAGCCGGGGAACCCCCCGGACGACTCCAACGCGCTCCTGCCCGACGGCAAGCTGGACCAGTGGACCGCGAGCGGCTGGCTCCAGGTCGGACTGGGCTATTCGTTTACCTTCTGACGGGCACGGCGCGGCACCGGGGAGGGAAGTGAGCCTGGACTCGAGCCGACCGCAGTGCACCCTGACCCGCACCGTCGGGTTTCGGGCGAGCCATCGGTATCATCGTCCGGAATGGTCCGCGGAGCAGAACCGTACGGCCTTCGGCGCGCTGGGCGATCCGCCCGGCCACGCGCACGACTACACCTGTGCCGTGACCGTCGGCGGTCCGGTGGACCCGCGCGAGGGCATGGTGATGGACCTCGGCGCGCTCGACCGCATCCTCGCCGAGGAGGTCGTCCGGCACCTCGACGGCCGCCACGTCAACCTGGAGCTGCCGGAGTTCGCCTACGGCGGCACGCTGCCGACCTGCGAGGCGCTCGCGGCGTATCTCTATCGCCGGATCGCACCGCGTCTCCCCACCGGGGTGGCGCTCGTCCGCGTGCGGCTGGCGGAGGATCCCACGCTGTATGCCGACTGTACCGGAGTCGCCTGATCTCCACCGACCGGCCAAGCGCGGGGGCCGCATGGCCGACCTCGCGGCGGTCGAGGAGACCCCGGTCTGGCTCGAGGTGAACGGCCGTCCGGTCGTCACCTGGATGTGCACCCCGGACCTGCTGGAGGAGCTCGCGGTCGGGTGGCTGCACGGGGAGGGGTACATCGCGACGGTGGACGAGGTGCACCTCCGTCCCTGCGCCACCGACCTCGGGTTCTGGGCCGAGGTCCCGGCCGCGCGGGTGGAGGCGGTGGCGGAGGAGCGCCGGCGGCCGGTCCTGGCGTCCGGCTGCGGCGCGGTCGCGACGTTCCTGGCGGATCCGGGGACCGTCACCCACGAGGCGGTCCGGGGCGCGCCGCCTCCCACCGAGGAGCTGCGCCCCCTGTTCAAAGCGCTCTTTGCCGAGGGGTCGCGGTACCGGGAGACCGGCGGAATCCACGCGGCCGCGCTCGCGGAGCCCGGATGTCTGCTGCACCACGCGGAGGACATCGGGCGGCACAACGCGGTGGACAAGGTGGTGGGGGCCGCGCTGCTGGCCCGACGCCGGATCGTGGGCCTCGGCCTCCTGGTGACGGGACGGATCTCGGCCGAGCTGGCTTTCAAGGCGAGTCGCGCCGGGCTCGCTTGGGTGGCGACGCCGTCGGTGCCCTCGACCCTGGCGCTCGAGATCGCCCGGCGCTCCGGCATGGTCCTGGTGGGCCGGGCGGTCAGCGGGACGCCGCACCTCCACCGGCCCGAGGCGGCGGGCCCATGACGCCCGGCCCGGTCGCGCTGCGGGAGATCCTGCGCGAGGCTCGACGGATCGCCGTGGTGGGCCTGAGCCCGAGGGCCACCCGACCGAGCCATCAGGTGGCGGCCTATCTGCAGCGGGAGGGCTATCGGATTGTGCCCGTGCACCCGCGCCCCGGCGTCACCTTGGGCGTGCCGGTCCACCCGACGCTGGTTTCGGCCGCGGCCGAAGGCCCGATCGACATCGTGAACGTGTTCCGCCGCTCGGAGGCGGTGCCCTTCCTCGCCAACGACATCCTGGCGGTGCGCCCGCGCCTGGTCTGGATGCAGCTGGGCGTGTCGCATGCCGAGACCGCCGATCGGCTGGAGAAGGCGGGGATCGGGGTGGTGATGAACCGGTGCCTCGCGGTGGATCATCAACTCTTGGGGGTGTAATGCGCATTGGCCTGTTGCTGGGACTCCTCGCGCTGGGTGGGACGACCCTGGCCGGCGCACAGGCCACGCGCGATCAGGCCCGTTTGGTGTTCACGGTGGCCGGCGCGTTCACCGGCCGGTCGTCGCTCTGGGAGGTGGCGGGCCAGCCGGTGGCGCGGCGGTCCACCGGCCTCGACACGCTGGATCTGCAGCGGCGCATCCGGTCCACCCTGGGTCTCATGTTCTCGGGGATGTACTTTCCGCGCGACGTCCTGGGGCTGGGCGTGGAGGCGTTCCTCATCGGCATCGGCTTCGTGGACGACTGCCGGATCACGTCGCTCGGCGCGCCGGACCCGCGGACCCAGGACCTCTGCGGCAGCATCGACGGGCAGGAAAAGTCCGCCTCCGCGGTGCTGGTCTCGGCGGGCCCGGTCTTCCGGGTGAACAGCCGCCGGACCATCTCGCCCTACTTCCGCGTCCAACCGGGGCTGGTGGTGGCGAGTCAAAGCCCGATCCGGACCGAGGGCACGCTCGACACCGGGGACCGCTTCATTGTCTATCGCGACGAGAAGACGACGCGGATCACGCCGGGCGTGGTGTTCGGGCTCGGCATGACGGCCCAGGTGGGCAAGGGGTACCAGCTGCGATGGGAGATCCGGGACAACTACGTCGGTCTCGCGACCGTGGAGGGCCCCACGGCCCGGGACGGCGCGCTCCCGTCCTTCCAGACGAGCTACAAGCACCTCTGGAGCGTCGTCGTCGGCTTCGACGTCGTCCTGGAGCGGAGACGCGGGCGGCGCTATTGATCTTCCCGAGCCTCGCATGACGACCTCCTCCCCGCCCCCAGTGCGCGGCGCCATCCTCGCGGGCGGCGGTGCCACCCGCTTCGGCGGCGAGCCGAAGGGGCTGGCCCGGGTGGGCGGCCGGCGCATCCTCGACCGGCTGGCCGCCGCCTTCCAGCAGGGCCTCGGCCGCGCACCGATCCTGGTCGCCAACGCCCCGGACGCCGCGCAATGGCGGCCCGGGCTCACCGTCGTGCCGGACCTGCTGCCGGGCCGCGGGGCCTTGGGAGGCATCCTCAGCGCGATCGCCGCGGGGCCCGGGCCGGTCGTCTGCGTCGCCTGGGACATGCCCTTCGTCCCAGCGGAGCTGGTGGCGGCGCTGGCCGCCGGCCTGGAGCGCTACGACGCGGTGCTGCCGGAGAGCGACGGGCGCCGGGGCCTGGAGCCGCTCTGCGCGGGGTACGGCCCCGCCTGCCGAGCCCCGATCGAGCGGCGACTAGCCGAGGGCGACCGTCGGGCCGTAGCTTTCCACGGAGAGGTCCGCGTCACCACCCTGTCCCCCGAGGCGGTGCAGGCATTCGGGGATCCGGCCTACCTCTTCTTCAACGTCAATACGCGGGACGACCTCACCCGGGCGAACGAGCTGTGGGAGCAACACGCATCCTCTCCGTGATTGGGCGCAAGGACACGGGCAAGACGACGCTGACCGTGGCCTTGGCCGATGAATTCACCCGCCGCGGCCATCGGGTGATGACCATGAAGCACGCCACCCACCCCGCGGCGGTGGACCAGGCGGGCACGGATTCGTACCGCCACTTCCACGAGGGGCGGGCCGAGCGCGTCTTGTTGGCGGCCCCCGACCTGCGCGTGCTGTTCGAGCGGGCGGCGGACGACACCGACCCGGTCACGCTGGCCCGGCGCTACCTGGACGGCGCGGACATCGTGCTCGCCGAGGGGTTCCGGGCCCACCCGCTGCCCAAGATCGAGATCTTCCGCCGGGCGGTCGCCCAGACCCCGTTCTACGACGCGGACGAGCCGGGCGCGGACCAGTGGATCGCGGTGGTGACGGACGACGAGGGCTTCCGGGCCCGCTGCCCCGTGCTCCGGTTCCGCGATACGATGTGGCTCCGGCTCCTCGCCAGCCTCGCGTGGGATGGCGCCAAGGTGATCGCGTGACCGGCCTTTCGGCGCGGGATGCGGCCCTCCGCATCCTGCGCGAGGTCGCTCCCCAACCCACGCTCCGAATCCCGCTCGACGACGCCCTCGGCAGCGTGCTCGCCGCGGACGTGACCAGCCCGCTCGACATCCCGGCCTGGACCAACTCCGCGATGGACGGCTACGCCGCCCGGGCCGAGGACGTCCGGGGCGCCACGGCCGACAGCCCGGTCCGCCTCACCGTGGTCGAGGAGATCCCCGCCGGCCGGTTCCCCACCCGCGCGATCGGGCCGGGCGAGTGCGCCCGGATCTTCACCGGCGCCCCGATCCCCGAGGGGGCGGACTCGGTCGTGCGCCAGGAGGACACCGCCGCCGAGCCCCCGCTGGTGATCGTCCTGCGAGACCGGGACGCCGGCCTGAACATCCGGCGGGCCGGCGAGGATCTGCGTCGCGGAGCGCTCGCGCTCGCGGCGGGCACCGCCCTCGGGCCGGCCCACCTGGGCGTCCTGGCTTCGTTGGCCGAGGCCCACCCGCTCGTCTTCCGGCGCCCGCGGGTTGGGCTGCTGGGCAGCGGGGACGAGATCGTGGACATCGACCAGCCGGAGGAGATCCTCAGCGGGAGGAAGGTCGCGAGCTCCAACAGCCACACCCTGCGGGCCCTCGTCCGGCAGGCCGGCGGGGAGCCGGTGGACCTCGGCATCGCCCGGGACACGCCGGAGAGCCTGCGGGAGCGTCTCGCGGCCGGCGAGGACTGCGACCTCCTGGTGACCACGGCGGGGATCAGCGTCGGAGAGCATGACCACGTCCGGGACGTGTTCCAGGCGATGGGCGGCACGATGCACTTCTGGCGGCTCCGGATGCGGCCGGGAGCCCCGGTGGGGTTCGGCACCCTGCAACACCGGCCCTGGATCGGGCTGCCGGGGAATCCGGTCAGCGCGATGGTGACCTTCGAGCTCTTCGTCCGCCCGGCCATCCGCCGGATGGCGGGGCACGCGAGACCGTTCCGCCGCTCCCGCACGGTCCGGATGGGGGAGCCGGTCACGCTTCGCCCGACCCTCCAGCACTTCCTCCGGGTGGTCGTCCAGGAGGAGGGCCCGGAGCGGGTCGCCCGCCTGACCGGCCCCCAGGGCTCGGGCATCCTCACCTCCATGGCGCGGGCCAACGCCCTGCTCGTGGTGCCGGAGGGCCAGCACGAGACCCCGACCGGGGCGCCGCTCGAGGCGCTTCTCCTGGACGACCCGGAGCATGCGGCCGACCCACCCTTCTGATCCCCTTTGACAACGGACGCGCGTTCCCGGTATCTTCCCGCCCGAGAAGGGGAGTAGCTTATTCGCCGGATTCAAGGCGAACGGCGGATCGTCAAGACTGCTCGCGCCTCGTGCGAGCACGGTCCGTCCGGGCCGCGGGCCCTCCGCCCGCCGCAGAGCGAGACCTTCGTCCCGGCCCCCGGCCGAGCGGACGAGGTCTCGCTCGCGCTTAGGGGACCCTTGAGCGCACGAACGACGCACCAATGGAGCACCCGATGCACAACGTGAAGACCCTCGTACTGATGGCGGGCCTGATGGCCCTGTTCCTCGTGGCCGGCGGCGCGATCGCCGGGCAGCAGGGATTGATCCTGGCGCTGGTCCTGGGCAGCGCCATGAACTTCATCATGTACTTCTTTTCCGATAAGATGGTCCTCCGGATGTACCGCGCCCAGGTGGTGACCGAGGCGGAGGCGCCGGAGCTCTACCGGATGGTGGACCGCCTCCGCCAGCGGGCCGAGCTCCCCATGCCGGTGGTGGCGGTCGCCCCCCACGAGCAGCCCAACGCCTTCGCCACCGGGCGCAGCCCCTCCCACGCGGTGGTCGCGGTGACGACGGGGATCCTGAAATACATGCCGCAGGACGAGCTGGAGGGCGTGATCGCGCACGAGCTCGCCCACATCAAGAACCGGGACATGCTGATCTCCACGGTGGCCGCCGGCATCGCCGGCGCGATCGGCTACCTCCCGTACCTGCTCCTCTTCGGGGGCGGCCGCGACCGCGAGGGCGGGCACCCGATCCTGGGTCTCGCGTTGATGCTGCTGGCGCCGATCGCGGCGATGATGATCCAGTTCGCCGTGTCCCGCTCGCGCGAGTTCGAGGCGGACCGGGTGGGCGCCGAGATCCTCGGCCGACCCATGCCGCTGGCCAACGCGCTCCGGCGACTGGACTCGCTCGCCCGGCAGATCCCGATGGACGTGGCACCGGCCGCGGCGCCGTTGGCCCAGGTGAATCCCCTGGCCGCGCACGGCGGCGGCATCACCAAGCTCTTCAGCACCCACCCCCCGACGGCCGAGCGGATCGCCGCGCTGGAAGCGCTGGCCGCGGGCCGCTGAGTGGGGGCCCACTCCCCAGTCGTCTGGATCGGGTTCAGCGTCCTGGTCGCGGGCCTCCTGGTCCTCGACCTGGGGGTGCTGAACCGCAAGTCCCACGTCCTCAGCTTCAAGGAGGCCTTGAGCTGGAGCGCCGGCATCGTCACCCTGGCGCTCCTGTTCGGCCTCTTTCTGCTCTTCCGCGAGGGGGTGGGCCCGGCGTTGGAGTATTACACCGGGTACCTGATCGAGCTCTCGCTCAGCGTCGACAACCTCTTCGTCTTCATCCTGATCTTCCAGTACTTCGCGGTGCCGGCCGCGCTCCAGCCGCGCATCCTGAAGTGGGGCATCCTCGGCGCGATCGTGATGCGCGCGATCATGATCGCGCTGGGCGCCCTCATGCTCCAGCGGTTCAGCTGGATCACCTTCGTCTTCGGGGGGATCCTCCTGCTCACCGGCGTGAAGATGCTGGTCGTCAAGGAGACCCGGATCGAGCCGGAGAAGAACCCCCTGGTCCGGCTGGTGCGCCGGCTCGTGCCGGTCAGCAAGGCCTATCACGGACAGGCGTTCTTCGTCCGGACCTTTCGGGGCTGGATCGCGACGCCGCTCCTGTTGGTGCTGATCGTGGTCGAGTGGTCGGACCTCGTGTTCGCCATCGACAGCATTCCCGCGATCTTCGCGGTCACGCGCGACCCGTTCATCGTGTACAGCTCCAACGTGTTCGCCGTCCTGGGGCTCCGGGCCCTGTACTTCGTCCTGGCCGGGGTGCTGGACCGGTTCTACTACCTGAAACCCGCGGTGGCGCTTATTCTGGTCTTCGTGGGCATCAAGATGATCGCGAGCCAGTGGGTCCACCTGCCCATCCTGCTGTCGCTCGGGGTGATTCTCTCGCTGCTCACCGGCGGCGTGCTCCTCTCGCTCCACCGCGCGCGCCGAGCGGCCTAACCCGCCGCGCCGCCCGGGCGCGGCGGGACCTCGCAGCGCGGAACGCCCCGTGGCCGACCTCTTTCGCGAGTCCACCGTCCTGATCACCGGCGCCTCGAGCGGCCTCGGCGCGGCCTTCGCCGCCCTCCTGGCCGAGCGCGGCGCCCACCTCGTCCTCACCGCCCGCGACGCCGACCGGCTCGACGCCGTCGCCGCGCGAGCCCGTTCGGCGGGCGTGTCGGCACGCGTCTTTCCCGCCGACCTGTCCCTGCCGGGAGCGTCGGAGCGCCTGGTCGAGGCCCTCGACCGCGAGGGGCTGGTCGTCGACCACCTGATCAACAACGCCGGATTCTCGGTGCACGGACTCGGGGCCCAGGTCCCAGTGGAGGACCAGCTCGCCGTGCTGGATCTCAACGCGCGGGCCGCCACCGACCTGGCCCTGCGCCTCCTCCCCGGCATGGTGGCCCGCGGGCGGGGCGGCATCCTCAACGTCGGCTCGCTGGCCGGGTTCCAGGGGCTGGCCCGGCTGTCGGTCTACGCCGCGTCGAAGGCGTACCTGCTCACCTGGAGCGAGGCGCTGTGGGTGGAGCTGCGCGGCACCGGGGTCCGCTGCTGCTGCCTCTGCCCGGGCCCCATCGACACGCCGTACTTCGACACCAACCGGACGTCGGCCCGCCCGTCGAAGCGCCTGATGCAGTCGGCGGACGCCGTCGCGCGCGCCGGGCTCCGCGCGTACAGCCGCGACGCGAGTCATGCGATGTCGGGAATCCTCCCCCGCCTCACCGCCTGGGCCACGCGGGTTCTCCCGCGGGCGATGAACGCCCTCGCCGGCCAGGCCTATGCCAAGCCTCGGAGCCCATCGTGACCCGACCGCCGCGTCCCGAGATCCGCCTCCTCCCCAACGGCGAATACGAGGTCCTGCGCAGCGCCCGGTGGAGCGAGCGCTTCAGCTGGGCGCTCTACGACTTCGCCAACACGATCTTCTCGATGAACATCGTGACCCTCTACTTCTCGGTGTGGATCGCGACCGACCTCGCGGCGGGCACCGGGGGCTATGCGGTGGCGACGAGCGTTTCCTCCCTGCTGGTGGCGGTCAGCATCCCGATCTTCGGGGCCATGTCGGACGAGCGGCGCCGCCGCAAGGCGTGGGTGATCGGCCTCACCCTCCTCTGCGTCGCGGCCACCGTCGCCCTCGGCCTGGTCGGGGAAGGGGCGGGGCCCACCAGCGGGGTCGTCGTCCCCGCCCTGGCCATCTTCGTGGTGGCGAACTACGCCTACCAGGGCTCCCTGCCCTTCTACAACGCCATGCTGCCCGAGCTCGTCCCGGCGCGGGAACAGGGCCGGCTCTCCGGCTACGGCACGGCCCTGGGATATGTGGGATCGATCGTCGGCATGCTGTGCATCGCGCCCTTCTTCAACGGCACGCTCCCGCTCATCGGAGAGGTCCCGGAGGGCGTCATGCGGGTGCTCCGGATGCTCCCCTTCAGCGGCGAGCCCGGCCGGTCCTCGACCTTCGTCCCCACCGCCCTGGCGTTCCTGATCTTCTCCCTGCCCCTGTTCTTCCTGTGCAAGGACCACCTGCCGGTGCCCCGGGCCGAATGGCCAAAGCTCTCGATCGTCCGTCCCTTCCGGGAGGTCGTCCAGGCCCTGGTACGCACTCGGGAGCATCCGGGTTTGCTGCGCTTCGTGCTGTGTTCCTACTTCTATCAGGACGCGATCGGCACGGTCATCACGTTCATGGCGGTCTACGCGGTGGTGGTGATGGGCTTCGCCGAAGGGGCGGAGGTGACGCTCTTCATCGTGCTCACGGTGCCCTCCATCCTCGGCGCGGCGCTGATCGGGGTGGCGTCGGATCGGTTCGGACCGAAGCGCACGCTGATGGCGGTGCTGGTGGGGTGGGCCATCCTGCTGGGGGCCCTGGTCTCGACCTCCAGCCAACCCGCCTTCTGGGCCATCGGGGGGATGATCGGCTTCCTGTTCGGCGGGATCTGGACGACCGAGCGCCCGATGCTCCTCACCCTCGTGCCGGACGCCGAGGCGGGGCGGTTCTTCGGCCTCCTCGTGCTCTCGGCCCGGGCCGCGAGCATCGTGGGCCCGCTCCTTTGGGCCCTGACGGTGGACGTGATCTTCCGGGACCTGGGACCCGGCGTGTCCTTCCGGATTGCGATCGGGACGCTCGCGGTCTTCATGGCGGCCGCGGCCTGGCTGCTGCGGAAGGTCCCGGACCTGCACGCGCGGCGCGTGGCGGCCCCGGCCGACCGGAGCGGATGACGGGCGGAGAAGGCCTCCTCGAGCTGGAACACGCGGTCGAGCGGCTGGCCGAGGGCGCCGACCCCGCCGAGGCCCGCGCCGTGTTCGACCGCCTGCGGTGCGGGCTCGCGCCCCGTGGTGGTGCCGGGAAACCCGCCCCCCTACGGGAGGGACCGGGCGCGCGCGAAGGCCTCGCCCGCTACGCCCCGATCATCGTGAAGTACCGGGATGGTGACACGGACGCGGCCGTCGCCGCAGGGCGCGCTCAGATAGCGACACAACGCCGCGAGGGCACGAGACGCGCCCCGCGCGGCCCCGTACCCAGAGGCTTCTCCTGGAAGACGTCATGACAGCGCACACCCACTACCTGTGGTTCGAGACCGCGAAGCGGCAGGAGATCATCGACATCACCGACGAGGTGTCGGGACAGGTCGAGGCCAGCGGCATCCGGGAGGGCTTCGTCCTCGTCTCGGCGATGCACATCACCGCGTCGGTCTTCGTGAACGACCACGAATCCGGGCTGTGGCACGACATCCTGCACTGGTTGGAGCACACGGTCGCGCCCTGGGAGCCCGACCGCTATCGCCACAACCTGACCGGGGAGGACAACGCGGCGGCGCACCTCAGGAGCCTGACCGTGGGACACGAGGTGATCGTCCCCGTGACGGCGGGGGCGCTCGACCTCGGACCCTGGCAGCGGGTGTTCTACGGGGAGTGGGACGGGCAGCGCCGCAAGCGGGTGGTGATCAAGGTCCTGGGCGAGTAGGGACGCGCCACGATCAGCGCCGGATGCGCCGCACCGCGCTCCGGAGCCCGTCGGCGAAGACCAGCTCCACCTCGGCCCCCACCGCCGCGACGGTCGTCCTCCCGCCGCGGGCGAAGGCCAGCACCTCGCCGGTCTCGGCGTCTCGGACCATCACGAGGGGGTGGGCGGCCGGGTTCCAGCTGAGCTCGAGCCCGCCGGGCCGCCGCTCGGCCCGGAAGGCGGGGGGGGCGGCGGCCGCGGCCCCGGACCGCTCGACGGC
>JBFIUJ010000011.1:0-16283 GCA_041607595.1 Gemmatimonadales bacterium
GGTCCCCCCATTCGTCACGGGGGTGTAACGACGGGGTCACGGCTCGGCGACTCAGTTCAGCGGCTTGCCACCCGCCTTCAGGGTTGTGAGACGCTCCTTGACCAGCGCCGCGACCCCCGGCGGGAGCGGGGCGTACCGCATGGCCTTGGCCATGTCCTGGGCTTCGGGCCCCACCATCCACTCCAGGAAGTCCTTCATCGCCTTGGCCTTGGCGGCGTCGGGCGCGTCGGGCCGCACCAGGAGCCAGGTGAACGACGCGATCGGGTAGGCCTCCGCCCCAGGCGGGTTGGTGATGGACATCCGGAAATCGGTGTCCGCGGGGAAGTCCACGGTGCCCGCCGCGGCGGTCGTGCTGACCAGGGAGGGTGCCACGAACTGCCCGTCGGCGTTCTTGATCTTGGCGACCGGCAGGTCGTTGCTCAGCGCGTAGATCAGCTCCACGTAGCCGATCGTCCCCACCAGCTGCTTCACCTGCTGGGTGACGCCCTCGTTGCCCTTGCCGCCCAGGCCCACGGGCCAGCTCACGCTGGTGGCCGTGCCCACCTGCTGGGCCCACTCGGGGCTCACCTTGCCGAGGTAGTCGGTGAAGATGAACGTCGTGCCCGACCCGTCCGAGCGGTACACCGGCAGGATGTCGGTGCGGGGCAGCGACGCGCCGGGGTTGAGCGCGGCGATCCTGGGATCGTTCCACCTGGTGATCTGGCCCTGGTAGATCGCCGAGAGCGTGGCCCCGTCGAACTGCAGCTCGGGCGAGCCCGGCAGGTTGTAGGTGATCGTCACCGCGCCCAGGGCGGTCGGGAGGTGGAGCACGTTCCGCTCCACCGCGGCGATCTGCTCGTCGGTCATCGGGCCGTCGGTGGCGCCGAAGTCCACGGTGCCCTGGGTGAACTGCCGGATCCCGCCGCCCGAGCCGATCGACTGGTAGTTGATCTTCACGCCCGTCTGCTGGGCGTAGGTGGCGAACCACGAGGTATAGAGGGGGTTGGGGAAGGTCGCCCCCGCGCCGTTCAGGTTCGCCTGCGCCGGCTTCGACGGCGTGCAGGCGACCAGGGCGGCGGAGAGCAGGGCAATGGCTCCTCTCATCGGAATCTCCTTGGGTCCAGAATCCTTGACCGACGCGGGAAGTCTGGCGGCCCCGCGTCACGGTCCGGCACGAGCCGTGTCACGCCCGCGTCACGTTAAAAGTTCACCGTCATGGCCGAGCGGACGACGCCAGCCGAGGGGACGACGGGCGCCTGGAACGTCTGGCGCTCGTACACCACCCGGAACTGGGCCTTGGCGGAGAAGTAGAGCCCGAGGCCCGCGGTGATCAGCGTCGCCCGGTCGTCGTCCTGGTCGGTGTTGGGGTCGGCCAGGTCGACCCGCACGACGGGCTCGATCGCATAGACGAGCGGACGCTCTCCGCCGAGCCGGGCGTGATAGGCCCCGACCAGCGAGACCCCCCGCATCGGGTCGCGGCCCGCGACGTTGCGCTCGCCCTGGAGGTATTCCCCGAGCAGGAAGAGGCCCCGGTCGCCCGGCGCGCCCCACTGGGCGTCCACGCCCCAGGCGTCGTGGGTGAAGGCCGAATCGGCCCCCACGATGGCGTCGTGGGAGAAGTAGCTCCCGCCCACGCTCAAGCGTGACGCCACGTCCACGGTGACTCGGCCGCCGAAGGACTTGCGGGTGTTGGCGTCGCTCACGCTCTCGCCCTGGCCGTTGTAGACCCCGCCCTTCACCGTGAGCGCCCGCCCCTCCCCCAGCGGGGCCACCACCTCGAGGCTCGCACCCACGTCGTGCGCCAGGAAGCCGGCGCTCCCGAAGAGGTCGTTGGCGGCGCTGCCGGGGAGGCCCTTGCCGGCGCCGCGCTCGACCGACGGCAGGTTGTTCGACGAGGTCAGCTCGTAGCGGCTGAAGGGGCGCTTCTCCTGGCCCATGCGAACCGTGGCGCTGGTGCGCGCGTCGGGGTCGGTGAGCCGCAGGTCGATGTAGGCATCGCGGAGCCGGACGCCGCCCCGGTTGCCGGAGACCGTCCGGCCTCCCTCGAAGGAGGGCTGGATCAGGAACCCGATCCGCTCGGTGATCTGGCCGCCGGCCTGGATGCGGGCGCGCCGGAGGAAGAAGTCGCTCGCGGTGGTCGCCCCGGCCTCCGCGTAGTAGAAGTGGGCGTGCAGCCGGCCCGACACCTTGACGGTGGGGTAGGTGGTCTGGGCGGATGCCCTCGCGGTCGCGAGGCTGCCGGCGAGGGCGAAGAGCAGCCCGAACAGGGCCGGGCGAGTGTGCATGGGTGTGGCCTCCAAGAACGAGGGACTCGCAAGCTGGGGAAGCGCGCGAGATCGCCTCGAACGCTTCCAGCCCCCCAATCATCTCCCCCGGGCGTCACGCCGGCTCCAAGGGTCGGTCACGATTCGGTCTCGGGGTCCTCCGGAAACCAACAGGTGACGGTGGTGCCCTCCCCCAGCTCGCTCTCGATCCTGGCCCGGCCGGAATGCCCCTCCATGAGATGCCGCACGATGGAGAGCCCGAGCCCGGTGCCGCCGGCGGCGCGGGAGCGGGAGGGATCCGCGCGGTAGAACCGCTCGAAGACGCGGGGCAGATGCTCTCGCGGAATCCCGGTGCCGGTGTCCACCACGCGGAGCTCCACGCCACCCCCCGCCGGCACCGCGTGACAGGTGATCCGGCCGCCGGCGCCCGTGTGTCGCAGGGCGTTCTCGAACAGGTTGGTCAGAATCTGCCGGACGCCGTCCGGGTCGGCCCTGAGGGTCTCCGCGCCTGCCGCGACCTCGACGGCGAACGCGACGCCGCGGGTCGCCGCCGGGCCGGCGAGCGGGGTCCAGGCGTCCTCGATCGCCGGCGCCAGACGAATGGTCTCCACCGTCGGCTGCCAATGGCCGGATTCGATCCGGGCGAGATCCAGCAGGTCGTCCACCAGCCGCTGCATACGCGTGGCGTTGGCGTGGATGGTCTCCAGGAATAGTCGGGCGGTGTCGGGATCGGGTGCGTCGCTGAGGAGCGTCTCGGCATAGCCCGAGATGGACGTGAGCGGCGTCTTGAGCTCGTGGCTCACGTTGGCCACGAAGTCCTTGCGGACGGCTTCGAGACGGCGCAGCTCGCTCACGTTGTGCAGCACCAACACGGCGCCCCCGTCGGGCAGTGGACGGGCGCTCATGATGAGCGCGCAGCCGTTGAGGCGCATCTCCCGGCCGTGGATCACCGCACCGCCCAGCACCTCGCGGACGACGTCGCGCGCGGCCTTGGTGCGGAAGAGCTGGGTCAGGACCGGCAGCGGCTCACCCGGCTCGTAGCCCAGGAGGACTCGGGCGGCCGCGTTGGCCGTGACCACCTGCCCTCGGTGATCGGCTGCCACCACCCCCTCCACCATCGCCTCCACCAGGGCCGAGGATTCTTGTCGCTCCCGGCGCAGCGCGGCAAAGCGCTCGTCGAGCTCCCGGTGCATCCGGCGCAGGGCCTGCACGAGCGCGTCCACCTCCTGGATGCCGGAGCGGGGGAACCGCGGCGGCGTACCGGCGGCGATGGCGTGCGCCGCGCCGGCGATGGCCGTGAGCGGTCGGGCGAACGAGCGGGCGGCGAGCACGGCCGCCAGCGTGCCCACCAGGAGGGCGAGGAGCGCCGCGAGGAGGACGCTTCGCTGCGCCCGCCGGACCGTGCCGTCCACCAGGGCGAGGCCGGTCGCGACCCGAATGGCTCCCGGGCCGCCGGGGATCGCCACGTAGAGAAAGTCCTCGCCGGCGGCCTCGTTGCGCCGGGCATCCACGCCGACCTCACCGGCCAGCGCGCGCAGGATCTCCGGGCGATCGGCCTGGCTTTCGGCCGGTCTTCGTCCGGCGCCGGCGTCGCTCTCGACCACGACCCGACCCGTGCGATCCACCAGGGTGATCCGCTCGTCCTCCCCGGCGAGCCCGCGGATGGCCCGGCCCCAGGCGAGCGAGTCCGCCGGCAGGGCCGCGGCCACGACCCGCGCCTCTCGCTCGAGCGCGTGCGCGGCCTCGGCCCGGAGATCCTCCCGGAGCCCGCGCTCGGACAGCCACACGAGGGCCACGACCGCGACGAGCACGACCATGACGATGCCGAGCACGAGGCGCCAGGCAAACCTCACCGGGAGTGACCCTTCGGCCCGGCCGCGCGAAAGCGGTAACCGAACCCGCGAACGGTCTCGATCAGGTCCCCGGAGGCCCCGAGCTTCTGGCGCAGCCGCTGCACGTGCATGTCCACCGTGCGGGTCTGGATGTCCGGCTGCGCGTCCCAGACCGCCTCCAGCAGCTGGGGCCGCGATTGCACCCGTCCGCGTCGCTCGACCAGCGTCAGGAGGAGGCGGTATTCGGTCGCGGTGAGCGAGAGCTCTCGGCCGTCCAGGCTGGCCCGGTGGTCGGAGCGGTCGATGGTGACGGGGCCCGCCGTCAGCGTGGAGCCCTGGGCGACCGCCGGCGCGGCGAGGCGGCGCAACAGCGCCGCCACCCGCAGAATCAGCTCCTGGGGCGAGAAGGGCTTGGTCAGGTAGTCGTCGGCGCCCTGGGAGAGGCCCCGGATGCGATCGGCCTCTTCCTTCCGGGCCGTCAGCAGGATGACCCCCACCTCGCGAGTCGCCTCCCGCTTCCTCAGCTCCTCCAGCACCTCGTAGCCCGAGACGCCGGGGAGCATCAGGTCCAGCACGACCACGTCCGGCCGCTCCTCCTGAGCCGCCTTCAGCGCCTCCGGCCCGCTCGTGGCGGTGGAGACGCGGTACCCGGCGCGCGCCAGGTGATAGGCGACCAGGGCCGTGATGTCCGGTTCGTCGTCGACGACCAGGATGCGTTGCGACATGGCGGCCGGCTCGGGTCAGGGGGTGGGCAGGTGCAGGAGCAATATAGGCCTCACGAGGAGCCTCCCGCACCACCGCCGCCGACCGTAGGCGGCGATTGCGGAGGCAGCCCGTGCCGGGGATATTCCTCCGCATGCTCCACGCCTTCCTCGCGGTGGCCCTCGCGGTTGCACCTGCGCAGGACAGTACCCACCTCGTCATCGTCTCCACCACCGACGTCCATGGTCGGGTCACCGCCTGGGACTACGCGGCGGACCGTCCCGCGCCCGGCGGGCTCGCGCGGGCCGCTCGGGTCGTGGACTCGCTCCGGCGTCGCCATCCCGGGCAGGTCCTGCTGCTCGATGCCGGCGACCTGCTGCAGGGCGACCTGCTGACCGCCTACGTTGCCCGCTTCGCCCCCCGGAGCCCCCACCCGGTCGTGGATGCGATGGGTCTCTTGGGGTACGACGCCGCCGTCGTGGGCAACCACGAGTTCGACTACGGCATCCCGTTCCTTCGGCGCTCGCTGCGCGGCGCGGCCTTCGCGTTCCTGGGCGCGAACCTGCACGAGCTTCCGGCGGACACGAGCTTCCTCCCCGGCCACACGACGGTCCACCGGGGGGGCCTGCGGGTTGGCATCGTCGGGTTCACCACGCCGGGGGTCTCGGTGTGGAACCGCGCCCAGGTGGCGGGCCGAGTCCGGGCGACGTCCGTGACCGAGGCCGCCCGCAGGCTCCTGCCCCGCGTGCGGGCGGAGAACGACTTCGCCATCGCGCTGATTCACGCGGGCATGGACGAGCCGGTCTATGACGGCGCGGACCAGGAAGGATCGCAGAACGCGGCTTCCGCCCTGGCCCGCCTCCCGGTCCCGCCGGATCTGGTGGTCGTGGGGCATTCCCATCGCGAGATGGTGGATTCGGTCGTGAACGGGGTGCACTTCGTGCAGCCGAGGTCGCACGCGCAGAGCCTCTCGGTGGTCCACGTCGATCTGCTTCGGCGGGGTGGGCGCTGGGTTCCCGTCCGGTTCCGGGCGGAGTCGGTGAACCTGGCGGAGGTGCCGCCGGACCCCCGCATCACGCGCCGGCTGGAGGAGGTGCACGCCGCGGTGCGCGAATGGGCCACGACCCCGCTGGGCATCGCCGGCGGGCCGATGCCGTCGGCCCTCGCCCGAGCCGAGCCCAGCGCCATCGTGGAGTTCGTGAATGCGGTGCAGCGGCGCCGGACCGGAGCCGAGCTCTCGGCCACGCCGGCGTTCGACCTGCGGACCGGGTTTGCGGCGGGCGAGATTCGAGTGTCCCACGTCGCGACCGTCTACCCCTACGAGAACACGCTCCGCGCCGTGCGGATCACGGGCGCCCTCCTGCGGGCCTACCTGGAGCAGAGCGCGCGGTACTTCGCGGTGCTGCCGGACGGTCGCATCAGTGTGGACCCGGCGATTCCCGGCTACAACTTCGACATCCTGTCGGGCGCGAGCTACGTGATCGACCTGCGCTACCCGCCCGGGAGCCGCATCCGGGACCTCGAGGCACGGGGTCGGCCGGTGCGGGACGAGGACAGCTTCACCCTCGCCCTCAACAGCTACCGGCTCTCGGGCGCCGGCGGCTACGACATGCTGCGGAATCTCCCGGTCGTCTACGATCGAGGGGAATCGGTCTTGGACCTGCTGCTGGAGGAGGTGCGACGGCTCGACCACGTGGATCCGGGTGCCTTCGCGGAGGCGAGCTGGCGGATCGAGCCCACGGCGGCGCGTGAAGAGGTCCGCGCGCTCTTCGGCGCGCCGCCCCTTCCCCGGCCGGCGCGGCCCGAGGTCCGGGACACGGTGCTCCTGCGCATCCTCGGGATCAACGATCTGCACGGCGCGCTGGAGCCGACGACCTACGGCTGGTCGGAGGGGCGGCCCGTGGGCGGGATGGCCGCGCTGAAGGGGCTGATGGACAGCCTCGAGCGGGACTGCGCCTGCCCCACCCTCCGGCTGGACGCGGGAGATCAGCTGCAGGGGTCGCTCGTGAGCAACCTGGGCCGAGGTCGCCCGATGGTGGACGCGCTGAACCGCCTGGGCATCGCCGCGGCGGCGCTCGGCAACCACGAGTTCGATTGGTCGGTGGACACGCTCCGCCAGCGGCAGGTGGAGGCCCGCTATCCCTGGCTCGCAGCCAACGTGGTGGACTCGGCCACCGGGATGCGCCCCGGTTGGCTCGAGGCCTGGCGGATGGTGAGGGCGGGCCCCTATCGGATCGCGGTGGTGGGCTACCTCACCCCCACGACGAAGCGCATCGTGCGTCCCCAGTACGTGGCCGGGCTCGCGTTCCGGGCGGGCGCGGAGGCGTTGCGGGAGACGCTGGCGGCGGTCCGTCGGGAGCGGCCGGACATGGTGGTCCTGGTGGCCCATGCCGGCGGGGCGTGCCACGGCCAGTCGTGCGGGGGCGAGATCTTCGACCTCGTGCGCGAGCTGGGCCCCGGGGCGGTGGACGTGGTGGTCTCCGGCCACACCCACACCCCGATCCGGGCGGAGGTCGGCGGGGTGCCCATCGTGCAGGCGGGGAGCCGGGGGACGGCGATCGCAGTCGTGGACCTGGTCCGGACGCCGGTGGGCGCCCGGGAGCTCCGTCCCCGCCTGGACACCGCGTACGCGGACCTGGCCCGCCCCGATTCGGCCATGGCGGCGCTGGTGGCCCGGTACGTCGCCCGGTCGGACAGCGTCGCACGCGCGGTCGTCGCCACGATCAAGCTTCCCCTCCCGCGGACCGGCTCCCAATACGCTCTCGGTCATCTGGTGGCCGACGCATTCCGGAACGCGCTGCGCACGGACGCGGCGCTGGTGAACAACGGGGGGATCCGCGCGGAGCTGCTGCCCGGTCCGGTCACCTACGGGCGACTCTTCGACGTTGTGCCGTTCCAGAATCGCCTGGTGCGCGTCTGGCTCACGGGGCGAGAGCTCAAGGCGCTGCTGGAGCTGGCCCTGGCCGGGGAGGAGCCAAGGGCGCACCTTGCGGGGCTCCGGGTGCGCTACGATCCGGAGGCCCGGCCCGGCCGTCGCGTGCGGGACGTGCGGTTGGCCTCCGGCCGCAAGGTGGAGGACGGGCGAACCTATACGCTCGCCGTCGGCGACTACCTCGCGACGGGGGCCGACGGATTCGAGCCGCTCGCCCGGCTGCGGGCCGAGCCGTCCTCCATCCTGGACCTCGACGCTTTCGCGGCCTATCTTCGGCGCCTCCCTCAGCCGGTGGCTCCGCCGGACGATCCCCGATTCCTCACCCGATGACCGATCCCATTCCCGTCTTCGTCAACGAGCGTGCGGTGACCGTCGCGGCCGGCACGGACGTCCTGGGGGCCGTGCGGGAAGCGGATCCGTCCCTCGCCGGCCGCCTTCAGGGCGGGGAGGCCTATGTGACCGACGGACGGGGGATCCGCCTGGCGACCGAGGCCGTGGTCTTCGCGGGGGCGATCCTCCGCGTCGTGGTCTCAGCCCGCGACGCGAGCCGGCTGGGCGATGCTCACGCGTGAACTGATCGCTCGGCTCCCCAAGGCGGAGCTGCACGTGCACCTGGACGGCTCGCTCCGCCCCTCGACGATGGTCGAGCTTGCCGCCGCCGCCGGCGTGGCGCTGCCGACCCGGGATCCCGAGTCGCTGCGCCGCTACATGCTGGTGGACGACGCCGCGAACCTCGAGGACTACCTGAAGCGGTTCGAGATCACGATCGCGCTCCTCCAGACCCCGGAGGCGATCGAGCGCGTCGCCTATGAGATGGTGGAGGACGGGGCCCGCGACCAGCTCCGCTACGTCGAGGTGCGGTACTGTCCCACGTTGAGCACCCGGCAGGGTCTCTCGCTGCCCGAGGTGCTCGAGGCGGAGCAGCGAGGGCTGGCCCGCGGCCAGCGCGACTTCGGCGTCCGGACCGGCATCATCAACTGCTCGCTCCGGCACTACGATCCCTCGGTGTCGCTGGAGATCGCGCGCGAGTCGGTCCGCTGGCGCGGCCGAGGCGTGGTGGGATTCGATCTGGCCGGGGGCGAGCACGGTCGGCCGGCCGCCCCGCACGCCGAGGCCTTCGAGGTCGCGGCCCGAGGCGGCCTGGGCGTCACGGTCCACGCGGGCGAGGCGGCCGGGCCGGAGTCGATCGCCCAGGCGGTGTTCGAGTGCCACGCGGATCGCATCGGGCACGGGACGCGGCTTCGCGAGGACCCCGTGCTCCAGGACTACGTGCGGGACCGGCGCATCCTGATCGAGACCAACATCACGAGCAACGTGCAGACGCGGGCTGTGGCCCAGGCCGCCGATCACCCCGTGCGGGCATACGTGGACGCGGGGCTGGCCGTGACCCTCTGCACCGACAGCTGGCTCATGAGCGGCGTGTCGTTGACCGATGAGTACTGGCTGGCCCACACCGAGCTCGGGTTCACCCGCGAGGAGATCGATCAGATGATCCTGGACGCGTTTACCGGCGCCTTCCTGCCGTGGCCCGAGCGCCGCACGCTGCTGGACGCCGTGCGGGACGAGCTGGCGGGCCTCCCGTGACCGGCCTCTGGATGCTGCAGACGGCCGCCGAGCGACTGGCTGCAGCCCAATCGGGCCTGGATACGCCGCTCCTCGCTCGGCTCATGGGCATCGCCGGCATGGCCGCGATGCTCCTGCTGTCCGTGGCGATCTCCTACAACCGGCGGCGCATTCCCTGGCGTCTGGTGGCCATCGGGGTGGGCCTGCAGGCGGCGTTCGGGATCTTCGTCCTCAAGACTGCGGTCGGCCGTGCCATCTTCCAGTGGATCGGGCGGGTGGTGACCGGGCTCCTGGGCTTCACCGAGCGCGGCGCCTTCTTCGTGTTCGGGAACCTGGTGCAGAACCGGGTGCCGGTGGGCCTGCCGGGACCCAATGGGGCCCTCGATACGTCGGCCGGGTACGTGGCCGACGCGGGGGCGTTCTTCGCCTTCAACGTCCTGCCGACCATCATCTTCTTCTCCGCCTTGATGACGGTGCTCTATCACCTCGGCCTGATGCAGCTGGTGGTGAAGGGCATCGCGTGGGTGATGCAGAAGACCCTCGGAACCTCGGGCGCAGAGACGCTTTCCGCCTCCGGAAACATCTTCCTGGGGCAGACCGAGGCGCCGCTGCTGATCAAGCCGTTCGTCGGCTCGATGACCCAGTCGGAGATCGTCACCGTGATGGTCGGCGGCTTCGCCACCATCGCCGGCGGCGTGCTCGCGGCCTACGTGGGGATGCTGCAGGGCACCTTTCCGGGCATCGCCTCGCACCTGCTCGCCGCGAGCGTGATGAACGCCCCCGCCGCCCTGATCATCTCCAAGATCATCATGCCCGAGACCGGCGAGCCGGTCACCAAGGGCAAGCTCGAGCTGGAGGTGGAGAAGAGCGAGGGCGGCGTGGTGGGGGCGGCGGCCAGCGGCGCCGCCACCGGCGTGCAGCTCGCCATCAACGTCGCGGCCATGCTGATGGCGTTCGTGGGCCTGGTGTACCTCATCAACTTCGGCTTCGCCTGGGTGGGCGGGCTGGTCGGCCAGCCGCAGCTCAGCCTGCAGTACGTCCTCGGGCTCGCGCTCCGTCCCCTCGCGTGGCTGATGGGCGTGCCCTGGGCGGACACGGCGTACGTGGGCGGGCTCATGGGGCTCAAGGCCACCCTCAACGAGTTCTTCGCCTACGCGCAGTTCGGGGCGGACCTCGCCGCCGGCCAGGTGCTCCAGCCGCGCAGCGCCATCATCACCACCTATGCCCTTCTGGGGTTCGCGAATTTCTCCTCCATCGCGATCCAGATCGGCGGCATCGGAGGCCTGGCGCCGGAGCGGCGCGGCGAGATCGCCCGGTTCGGCGTGCGCGCGATGATCGGGGGGAACCTCGCGGCCTTCATGTCCGCCTCGCTGGCCGGGATGCTGGCGTGATCGCGGGCACCGCCGCCGACCCTCTCCGCTCGGCGGTCGGGGCGGTGGGCGAGCGGCTGGCCGGCCGGACGCCGGAGGTGGCCATCGTCCTGGGCTCCGGCCTCGGGGGACTGGCCGAGCGGATCACGGACGCGGTTCGAATCCCGTACGGCGAGCTTCCGGGGTTCCACGTGCCCACCGTCGAAGGACACAAGGGGGAGCTGGTGGCCGGCCGGCTCTCCGGCAGGGAGGTCATCGCCCAGAGCGGTCGGTTTCATCTCTACGAGGGCCACGGGGCCGAGACCACCGCCCTGCCGGTCCGCGTGTTCGCCGCGCTCGGCGTGAAGGTCCTCGTGCTCACCAACGCGGCCGGCGGCATCCGCCGGACCTTCCGGCCGGGCACCCTCATGCTGATCGCCGACCACCTCAACCTCACCTTCCGCAACCCGCTCATCGGGCCGGTGCGGGCCGGCGAGGAACGCTTCCCGGACATGTCGGACCCCTACGACCGCGCCCTGCGCGGGCTCGCGCGCGAGGTGGCCCGGGCGGAAGGAATTCCACTCGAGGAGGGAGTGTACGCCGGGTTGCTCGGCCCGAGCTACGAGACCCCCTCGGAGGTGCGGATGCTCGAGCGGCTCGGGGCGGATGCCGTCGGGATGTCGACCGTGCTGGAGAACGTCGCGGCGCGGGCCCTGGGCGTGCGGTGCGTCGGGATCTCCACGGTCACCAACGCCGCGGCGGGCATCAGCACGGAGGCGCTGTCGCACGACGAGGTGATGGTCGTCGCGAACCAGGTGGGCGAGCGGCTCGGCCGTCTGGTGGAGGGGATCGTCGCGCGGGGCTAGGGCCGGCGCGGCGGCGGGACCGTATGGTCCAGGGGACCGCGGCCCGCGCCGAGACCCGGGGCAGACGCGAGCGCGCGGTGGACGTAGTCCAGGGCATCTTCGGTCGCGGCCTCCAGCGACCGGCCCAGGGCGAGCCCGGCGGCGAGCGCGGCGGACAGGGTGCAGCCGGTGCCGTGGGTCGAGGTGGTGGGGACGCGCGGGCGGGTGAAGCGCCGGACCCCCGCCGCGGTGACGAGCAGATCGACCACCTCGTCGCCCGGCAGGTGGCCGCCCTTGACCAGCGCGGCGCGGGCGCCGGCCGCGACCAGGGCGCGCCCGGCCCGCGCCATGCCGTCCGGGTCCTCCACCGGCAGCCCCGTGAGCCGACCCGCTTCCGGGAGATTCGGGGTGGCGACCGCGGCGAGGGGGAGGAGCCGAGCCCGCACCTCCGCCTCCGCCCTCTCGTCCAGCAGCCGGTCGCCGGACGTGGCAACCATCACCGGGTCCACCACGAGCGGTCCCCACCGGTAATCCCGGATCGCATCGGCGACGAGGCGGACCAGCTCGGCCGTCGCCAGCATCCCCGTCTTGAGGGCCTTCGGGGGCAGGTCCTCGGCCAGCGCCGCCAACTGGGCCGCCACCACGGCGACGGGCACCGGGTGCACCGCGCGCACCCCGAGGGTGTTCTGCGCCGTCACGGCCACGATGGCGCTCGTGCCGAACAGCCCGAACTGGTGGAACGTCTTGAGGTCCGCCTGGATGCCGGCCCCGCCGCCCGAATCCGAGCCGGCGATGGTGAGCGCGATCCGCACGGTTATCCGGTTGACGGGCGGCCGGCGCGGCACGAGCTTCCGGCCGCCGAGCGCGGAACACTGGGGAGAAGGGGATAGGTGGCGGACATGGGGGATTCCCTGCTGACGATGGTGCGCAGCCTCAAGCTGCGCCGGGGGCGCGAGCGACGTGGGCTGGCGCTGGCCGAAGGCGTTCGCCTGGTGGAGGAGGCCTTGGCTGCCGGGGCCACCCTGCGCGGTGCCGCGATCGCGCCATCGCTGGAAGGTACGCCGCGGGGGGCGGCCCTCAAAGCGGCGCTCGGCACCGCCGGCGTCCCTCTCCTCGAGGTCTCCGATCGGGATCTCGTGGCCCTGGCCGACACCGAGCACCCGCAGGGGATCGTAGCGGTGCTGCAGCCACGGACGTGGACCCTGGAGGATCTCGCGCTCGGCCCCCGCGGCACGGTCCTCGTCCTCGACGGTCTCCAGGATCCCGGCAACGTCGGCGCCGTGCTGCGGACGGCCCACGGGCTGGGCGCCGCGGGGGTCGTCGCCTTGCCCGGGACGGTGGAGCTGACCAACCCGAAGGTCCTGCGGGGTGCCATGGGGAGCAGCTTCCGGCTGCCGGCCGTCGCCCTCACGGACGACGCGCTGTTGGAGTGGGTCGCGGGCACCGGTGCCTCGCTGTGGGTGAGCGCCGCGGACGGCGAGCCGTTGGACGGCCGGGCCGGCGCGGACGCCCTCGCACTGGTGGTGGGGAACGAGGGCGCCGGTGTGCGTCCGGCGCTCGCCGCGGCCGCGACCCGGCGCGTCGCGATTCCCCTCGCCGCCGGTGCCGAGTCCCTGAACGTGGCCGTCGCGGCCGGCATCCTGCTCTGGGAGGTTCTGCGTGACCGATGACATCCTCCTGACGGTCCTGGCCGGCGTCCTGGGCGCGGTGGTCGGCAGCTTCCTGAACGTCTGCATTATCCGGCTACCGGCGAGCCAGTCCGTCGTGCGCCCCCGGTCGCGGTGTCCAGGCTGCGAGCGTCCGATCGCCTGGTACGACAACGTGCCGGTCCTCTCCTGGATCCTGCTGGGCGGGAAGTGCCGTCACTGTCGGGCGCCCATCTCCTGGCAATACCCGACGGTGGAGCTGGCCGTGGCCGGCATCTGGGCGGCGATGGCGGCGACGACGGCCGATCCCCTGCTCGCGCTTCGCGGGGCCCTCTTCTTCACGGTCCTCCTCGGCATCGCGCTCACCGACTACCGCGAGTACATCATCCCCGACGAGTTCAGCCTGGGCGGACTCGTCCTCGGGCTGTTGTTGAGCCTGACCGGTGGACTCGAAGGGCTGTGGGAAGCGGTCTTCGGTGCGGCGGTGGGCTTCGGTCTCCTCTGGCTCGTGGGCTTCGTGGGAACCCTCGCGCTCAAGGAGGAGGCCATGGGCGGGGGCGATATCAAGATGATGGCGATGGTGGGCGCGTTTGTGGGCTGGAAGGGCGTGCTGCTCACGGTCTTCTTGGGGGCCCTGATCGGGACCGTCGTGTTCCTTCCGCTGTCGCTGATCGGTCGGAAGAAGCTCGTGCCCTTCGGCATCTTCCTGGCCCTCGGCGCGGCGGCCACCTACCTGGCGGGCCCGGCGATCATCGCCTGGTACCGCCAGACGCTGGGCGCATGAGTCCGCGCCGGGGGCCTTGGCGGGCCGGTGTGGTCGTGCTGCTCACGCTCGCGGGGTGTCGGGGCGAGCGGCCGGCGGCCAGGGAGGATCGGATCGCGCGGCTGGTGGACAGTCTCCGGCCGGTGGTGGAGCGCACCGTGGGACGCGACTACCGTCGTCCCCCACGGCTCGCGCTCCGGAGCCAGGCGCAGGTGCGGACCTACATCGCGGCCAAGCTGGCCGAGCAGCTTCCGCCGGAACGGCTGCGCGGCATCCAGGCGGCCTACCGCCTCTTCGGATTGGTCCCCGACTCGCTCGACCTGGGTGGGCTGCTGCTCGAGCTCTTCGGAGAGCAGGTGGCGGGGTTCTATGAGCCCGACTCCAGCATGCTGTTCGTGCTCGAGGGCAGCGACCCCGGCGCCGCCGAGTTCAAGTTCGTCGTGGCCCACGAAATGGTCCACGCCCTGCAGCACGACTATGTGGCGCTCGACTCGATCCTGGACCAGCGGCGGCAGAACGACCGCCAGACGGCGGCCCAGGCCGTCCTCGAAGGCGAGGCCACCCTCGCCTCCATCATGATGATGCTCCCCGCGCAAGATGTGCTCGCCGACGAGACCCTGTGGGAGACGTTCCGGGAGCAGCTCGCCTCGGCCCGCTCCACCATGGCGGTCTTCGGCCGGGCGCCGAGGGTGCTGCAGGAGGGACTGGTCTTCCCCTACTTGGGCGGCGCCGAGTTCATGCGGTGGTGGCGCCGCACCCACGGGGCCGCGCCGCCCTACGGCGCGGCCATGCCGCGCTCCACCGAGCAGATCCTGCACCCGGAACGCTACGCCAGGGGCGACGCGCCGGTGCCCGTGCGGTTCCTGGACCCAGCCGACGACGGGGTGCTCTACGAGGACGACCTGGGGGAGCTCGAGATCCGGATCCTGGCCGCGGACCTGACCGGCGAGGAGGTGGTCAGCACCACCGTGCCCATCGGCTGGGGCGGAGATCGGTACCGGGTGATGACGACCCCCGACGGACCGGCCCTCGTGTGGTACACCCTGTGGGACGACGCCCGGGCGGCCGACGGGTTCCTCGCGCGCGTCGGGCGGCGGATGGAAGCCCGTTCCCGCGCGGGGTACCGCACGGTCGCCGAGCCGCTCGCGCTGGCCGGGCGGGCCGGGGTCCGGGTGATCGTCGCGCCCGCCGCGTGGCCCGGGTGGACGGCTCCCCCCCGAGCCGAGCCGACGCCCTAGTTCCAGCCCTCGACGCTCACCCGGCGCGCCCTTCGCTCCAGCTGCACCCGCGCGAGAGTCCTCGCGCTGACCGCAGCCACCTCCAGGATCCCGCTCAAGAACGCGATCCCGAGCAGCACCTCCTCGTCGGTGAAGCGCCGCGCGGCCTCGATGATCGCCTCCGGCCCCTGGGGGACTGCGTCCGCCAGGTGGTTGGCCACCCGCGCTCCCGTCAGGAGGTGGCCGTCGTCCCGGTCGCCCTCGCCCTTCTCGTCCGCCCGCATACGCTTACCTCCGCCTGGTCGTCGTGGCGAGCGAGCCGCGTGGGGCGGCCGGCCCGATGGTGCGGAGAAGGAGAGTGGGGTGAGAGCCGCCGGCGTGGCCAACCATCCCGACGGGGCCGGTGGCGAAATGCGTCGATCAGCGCAGGAGCTGGTTGATGCCGAACGCCAGGAGCCCGACGATCCCGCCGAGGACGTAGCCCAAGCGGACGATGAGGGTGAGCTCCCGCTGGGTCACGCCGCGGACGATCTCCTCCATCCGCTGGGTCGAGAACCCGAGCACCTTCTGCTCCACCATGTCCTGGATCTTGAATTGCTCCACGACCCGGGGGATCTGCTCCTGGGTCCAGGTCCACGCGGCGGCGGCGACTCGGGTCTTCACCGCGGCAGTGGTCTCGGCCCCCAACCAGTTGGCCGGTCGCCCGATCGGCTGGGCCAGCAGCCGCTCGGCGAGCGCCCGCGTGGCCCCCTCCACCCAACGCCGGCCGCCTGGGCCGGCGAGGGCCTGGGCGGCAAGCTCCGCGGCGCGCTCCGACGGGAGGACGGCCAGGACCTCGCCCCAGGTCCGTCCCTCGGCGGCCTGCAGGGCGCGGTCGAGGCCGTTGGCGATGACACGGCGCGTCGCGTGGTCGCGGGC
Source organism: Gemmatimonadales bacterium (assembly GCA_041607595.1). GTDB lineage: Bacteria > Gemmatimonadota > Gemmatimonadetes > Gemmatimonadales > GWC2-71-9 > JBFIUJ01. The sequence goes on from JBFIUJ010000011.1 coordinate 16,011, forward strand.
CACCCGCACGAGCCAGTCTCCCAGGGTCCGGGCCATCGAGGCCCGTTGCGACGGATCCAGGCGGTCGAGGCGCTCGCCCACCGGGATGTGGAGGAACCGCTCGAGCCCCTCACGCACGCCCCGGCTCAGCTGGGCGCGCATGTCGGGGGTGGTGAGCGAGGCCGCGAACCGCTCGAAGCCCTCCCGCTCGAAGCCCTCCAGGAGCCGCTGGAAGGTCTTGTCCGTCACCATCAGCTTGGCCACCAGCCGCTCGTGCAGGAGGAGATCCCGCAC
>JBFIUJ010000012.1:0-15989 GCA_041607595.1 Gemmatimonadales bacterium
CTTGACGATCGATCCGGAAGAAGACGGCCAACCGTCGGCGGCGGCTCCGGGTGACGGAGCAGGGGGAGATGATCTTCGCCAAGTACGGCCTGCGGGGCATCGCGCTCCGGACGCTGGAGCAGGCGGTGAGCGCGGTGGCGATGACCACCGCCGATCCGGGCGCCGCCCCGCCCCGCGAGGCGCGCTGGCGGAAGGTGATGGAGGAGATCGCGAAGGCGAGCCGGACGTCCTACCGCGCGCTGGTGTACGAGGACCAGGACTTCGTGGACTACTTCCGGCGGGCCACGCCGATCGACGTGATCGAGCGGATGCGGATCGGGTCGCGGCCGGCCTCGCGCCGCGGGGGCGCGGGCGGCCTCGCGGACCTGCGGGCGATCCCGTGGGTCTTCGCCTGGACCCAGAGCCGCCACATCCTGCCGGGGTGGTACGGGCTCGGCGCCGGGCTCACCCGCGCGGAGAAGAAGCACGGGCGAGACCTGCTGACGGAGATGGCGGCGGAGTGGCCGTTCTTCCACGCGCTGCTGGAGGACGCGGCGATGGTCCTGGCGAAGGCGGACATGCCGATCGCGGCGCACTACGCCGACCTGGCCGGGACGGTGGGCCGCCGGATCTTTCCGGTGATCCATCGGGAGTTCGACCTGACGGTGGAGGCACTGCTCGGGGTGAAGGGAGAGACGGCCCTCCTCGCGGGCGACCCGACCCTGCAGCGGTCGATCCGCCTCCGCAACCCCTACGTGGACCCGATGAGCATGCTCCAGGTGGATCTGCTGGCCCGGTGGCGGGCGAGCGACCGCAAGGACGACGCGCTGCTCCAGGCGCTCCTCGCGACGGTGAACGGCATCGCCCAGGGACTGCAAAACACCGGCTAGCGCCGGACACGGAGGCCGAGGTGGAGATCACGACGATCGAGCCGTTCCTCCATTACTACGAGGGGATCCGGGAGCGGACCCGCCGGGTGATCCGGTGCATCCCGCCGGACCACTTCGACTGGGCGCCGGCGCCGGGGAAGTTCAGCTTCGCGGACCTGATCCGGCATCTCGCGGCGACGGAGCGGTGGATGTTCGCGGAAAACGTCCACGGCTGGCCCAGCCGGTACCCGGGCCACGGGCCGGAGCTGGCGGACGGGCCGGAGGCGGTGCTGACCTACTTCGAGCGGCTGCACGCCGAGGCGATGGCCGTCTTCCGGGAGCTGACCCCGGAGGGGCTCGCCGGGCGGTGCAAGACGCCCGCGGGCACCGAAATCACGGCATGGAAGTGGCTCCGGGCGATGGTGGAGCACGAGGTGCACCACCGCGGACAGATCTACCTGATGCTGGGTCAGCTCGGGGTCGAGACGCCGCCGCTCTACGGGCTGACGGCGGAGGAGGTGCAGGCGAGGTCGGAGGGATGAAGCATGCGTCGAGATCGTCGCATGTCCGAGCAGGTCGAAAGCCACAAGTCGAGAGTCGAAGGTCGAGGGCGCACCGTCCCCCTTCGACCCTCGACTTTCGACTTTCGACCCCTTCTCGATCGGCGACGTCCGCCCGGCTCTCCTGTCATCCCCGCCTTGCCGCCCCAAGTCCCTCCCACACCCTCGACCGCACGTCTTCCACGAACAGCTGGAGGTGGGGGAAGGGGATCTCGATCCCGGCCTGGTCCAGCGCGGTCTTGCAGGCCTCCAGGGTGCGGTGGAGCACCGGCCGCTCGTCGGCCGCGTCCCCCACCCAGACCCGGATCTCGAGGTTCACGCCGGAGTCGCCCAGGGAGGTGACCACGACGAGCGGGGGAGGATCGGCCAGCACGCCCTCGGTGCCCGCCGCGGCGGCCAGCAGCACCGGGCGCGCCTTGGCGACGGCCTCCTTGTAGGCGATGCCGAGGGGGACGTTGATCCGGGTCTTCCCGTACATCGAGTGGTTGACCAGGAGATCGCCGATCACCTGCTTGTTGGGGATGACCACCCAGGTGTTCTCCTGGGTCTGGATCCGGGTGGAGCGCATGGTGATGTCCCGCACGATCCCGTAGTTCCCCTGGGCCGTGATGTAGTGCCCCACCTCGAACGGCCGGTCCCAGAAGATCAGGAACCCGGCGATCATGTTCGCGATCGTCTCCTGCGCCGCGAAGCCGACCGCGATCCCGACGACGCCGATCCCCGCGAGCGCCGCCCCCACGTCGATGCCCAGCTGGCTCACCGCCATCACCGCCCCGAAGATCAGCACCGCCGCCTTGTAGGTGTTGTCCACCATCAGGACGATCAACGGCTCGGCGACGCGGCCTCGGCGCAGCATGGCGCGGAGCGGGGGACGGGTGAGCCGGTAGAGGATCCAGAAGGCGAAGAAGACGAGCCCCGCCGTGACCAAGCGCGGGACGAGGGCGCGGAGCCACTGGTCCAGGTCCTGTCCGGCGATGGTCTCGAGAATCTGCTCCATGCGCGCTCCGGGGGGGTGTTACCGGGTCACCGCCGCCAGGACGCGGCGGATGAACTCGTTGGTCTGGCGGTTGTCGAGCCAGCGGGTGACGGCGACCAGGTCGTGGGCCGGGTCCACCCAGATCACGTTCCCGCCCGCGCCCAGGGCGAAGAAGCCACGCCGGTCCGCCGCGGGGAAGAGCTCGCCTTCGGTGGTGAGCCACCACATGTAGCCGTAGCGGGGCCGGATATCGGTCGGGGTCGTGGCCAGGTCCACCCAGCGCTCGGACAGAAGCCGCCGGTCGCCCCACAGGCCACGGCGGAGGAAGAGGAGGCCGAAGCGGGCGTGGTCCCGGGTGCTGGCCCAGACCCCCCCGCCCCAGTGGCCGCCGCCGCTCACCGACGTCATCGGCCGCCCGTCGATCTCGACGACCGAGTTCCGGTATCCATGCCACCGCCAGGTGTCGCTCGCGCCGATCGGATCCATGATCCGCTCCTTCAGGACCTCGGGCAGCGGGCGGCGCCAGATGCGGAGCAACGACAGCGCCAGGCGGTTCACCCGCACGTCGTTGTACTCCCAGAAGGTGCCCGGCTCCTGCAGCGCCCGCTCCCGGCCCATGCGGCGGTCGGCGACGTCCGGCTTGTCCCAGAGGGTGCCCTCCCACTCGCTCGTCTGGTTGAGCAGCATGTGCCAGGTGATGCGCCCGTTGTGCTCCCCGTCGAAGCCGCCGTCGTCCACCGAGGTCCGCACCGGGTCCGACAGGCTCGGGATCAGCCCATCGTCGAGCGCGAGGCCGGCGATGGTGGAGAGGTAGCTCTTGGAGACGCTGAAGGTCATGTCCACCCGGCGGGTGTCGCCCCACTCGGCCACGATGAAGCCGTGGCGGAGGACGATCCCGCTCGGTCCGCCGCGGTCGGTGACGGGGCCCAGGATCTCGGGATAGGGCTCGCGGGCCACGTTGCGCTCCACCTGGGCCCGCATGTCGCGGAGCCAGCCGATCTCACTCGATTCCGCGAGCGCGACGGCGGCGGCGAGGGCGGTGGAGTCCATGCCGAGCGCGGCCGGGCTCCGGCGGGCCCAGCCGTCTCCCGCGGGAGGGTAGTAGGCCGCCGCGCCCTGGGCCGGCAGCGCCGCCGGGAGCAGCACGCAGGCCAGGGCGAGCGAGAGGTGGACGCGGCGGGGCATCGGGGCCTCGGCGAGCGGGGTCGGGAATCGGGGCGGGCCCTTGCCTTCGCGCGGGACCCACGACACCCTAGGCGAGCGGGTGCCGTAGGAGGAATGTAAGCCGCCGTCCAGCCTCGGCCACGGTGCGGCCCCGCGACGCCGTCTTCCCGCAGACCACACCCCGGAGGAACCCCGATGAGGCTCCACACCGCCCTGCTCGCGGCCCTGACGAGCGCGATCGCCGCCACGCCGGCCTGCGCCCAGGGCGCGGGGGAGCGCCCGATCGCCTTCGAGCGGGTGAGCGTGGTCCCGATGGACAGCGAGCGGGTGCTGGCGGACCAGACGGTAATCGTGCGCGGCGAGCGGATCGAGACCGTGGGGCCGGCCGGATCCGTGCGGGTCCCGTCCGACGCGGTGCGGGTGGACGGTCGGGGCAAGTTCGTGATGCCGGGCGTGGCGGAGATGCACGCGCACATCCCGGCCCAGGCGGGGGAGAATCAGGAGCGGACCCTTTTCCTCTACGTGGCCAACGGCATCACCACGATCCGGGGGATGCTGGGGGCTCCGGGCCATCTCGAGCTGCGGGCGCGGGCCGCGCGGCGCGAGCTGACGAGCCCGACCATCGTCACCTCGGGGCCCTCGTTCAACGGGAACAGCGTCCCCACCCCCGAGGCCGCCGCGCGCATGGTGACCGAGCAGAAGACGGCGGGCTACGACTTCCTCAAGATCCACCCGGGGATCCGGCGCGAGGTGTTCGACACCCTGGCGGCGACCGCGCAGCGCGTCGGCATCCCCTTCTCGGGCCACGTCCCGCTCGACGTCGGGCTCGGGCGGGCGCTGGAGGCGCGCTTCGCCAGCATCGATCACCTGGACGGTTTCGTGGAGGCGCTGGTGCCCCCGGGCGGGCCGAGCACCTCCCAGTTCTTCGGCCTCAACCTGGCGACCGAGGTGGACCGCTCGCGCCTCCCGGCGCTGGTCAAGGCCACGCGTGAGGCGGGGGTGGCCGTGGTCCCGACCGAGACCCTGCTCGAGCACGTCCCGGCGGGGGACATCGAGGCCATGCGGGCCTGGCCCGAGATGAAGTACATGCCGGCCGGGGTGATCGAGCAGTGGACCACCGCGACCCGGAACGCGCAGGGAAACGTCACGGCGGACCAGGCGCTGGCCTTCGTGGGGCTCCGGCGCGAGATCCTGAAGGCGCTCTCGGACGGCGGGGTGCGGATCCTCCTCGGGAGCGACGCGCCGCAGGTCTGGAACGTCCCCGGCTTCTCGATCCACCGTGAGATGCAGCTCATGGTGGCCGCGGGGATGACGCCCTATCAGGTGCTCTCGAGCGGGACCCGGAGCGTCGCGGAGTTCTTCGGCAACGCGGCGGAGGTGGGGACCGTGGCGGCCGGCAAGCGGGCGGACCTGGTGCTGCTCGACGCGAACCCGCTGGCGGACGTCGGCAACTTCCGGCTGCAGGCGGGCGTGATGGTGCGCGGGCGCTGGCACCCGAAGGCGGACCTCGACGCCCGGCTGGCCGCGCTGGCCGGCGGCCAGTGAGCGGAGCCGGGCGATGATCACGCTCGGGATGCGGCGCGGCTGGCCCGCGGTCTTGCTGCTCGGTGCGGTGGGCCTGGCCTGCACCAGGCCCGAGCCGCTCGACCGGGGGGAGCTGGCCTACTACGCCGGCGACTTCGCCGACGCGATGGCGACGCTCCGGCCTTTGGCCGAGCACGGGTCTCCCAAGGCGGCGTACTACGTCGGGCGGATGCTCGCGCGGGGGGAGGGCGTGGCGGCGGATCCGGCGGCCGCGGCGCGGTGGTACCGCATGGCGGCGACCGAGGGGCAGGTGGACGCGCAGCTCGAGCTGGCGGTGCTCTTTCGGGAGGGGCGCGGGGTGCCGCGCGACCTGCGGGAGACCTATGCCTGGTACGCCCTCGCGGCGGACCAGGGGGACGTGCAGGCGGAGTCCGCGCTGGCCACGCTCGAGCGGGACCTCGGTGCCGAGGAGCTGCGGGAGGCCCACCACCGCTTCGCAGCGCTGATGGCCGAGCTGGAGAAGCCGCCCCCGCCGCTGGGGACGGGGAGCCCGGCGCCGGGACCCACGACCCCATGACCTGGCCCCGCGCCGTCCTCGCGCTCACCGCCCTCGGCTTCGCCGGGTTCGGCTTCGCCTTCCTACTCTTCCCGGCGCGGATCGCCGCGCTGGTGGACATCGTGCTCACCACCCCGACGGCGGCCACCGACCTCCGGGCGACGTACGGCGGGTTCGAGATCGGCTTCGCCGCGTTCCTGGCCTGGTGCGCGGCGGAGCGCACGCGGGTCCGGATCGGGCTCCTGGCCGGCGCCTTCGCACTGGCGGGCTTCGCCGGAGGGCGGGTCTACGGCTTCCTGGCGGACGGCTTGGTGGAGCCGCTCCTGCTCGCGGCGCTCGCGCTCGAGGCCGGGGGTGCCGTTGTCTGCGCCCTCGGGGCGCGCGCGGCCGGTCGTCCCGCCGACTGAGAAGCGCCGCCTGGTGCGGGGTCCGGCCTGGTCCGCCCCGCCCGGGATCGGACCGCCTCCTGTCCGCCACGTTCCACTATGAAACTCTCGATTGTCTTCGCCGTAGAGCGGCGAGCGGGTCGGGGGGCGCTCCCTCGGCGCTCCGTCTCGAGCAAAGGAGGGCCCGATGGCTGGTCAGGGATCGGCGGGCAACGTGATCGCGGCGTTGGCCAGCGTCTTCATTCCGGGGCTGGGCCAGCTGCTGCAGGGGCGGGTGCTGAAGGCCGCGTTCCTGTTCGTGCTTGCGGCGATGCTCTGGATCTTCTGGCTCGGGTGGATCGTCCACCTCTGGTCGATCGTGGACGCGGCGGTCTGGAAGGGGAGGTAGCGGGATCGGGTACTGGCCGGTACCTTGGCCGCCTCCCGACGAACACGTCACCCGGAGGACCCGCAGCCCCACCAACCGATCCCTGGAGGACCCATGCGTACACCTTTGCTCCCGCTCTCCTGCGCCGGGCTCGCCCTGCTCCTCGTGGCGGCGCCCGCGGCGGCGCAAGAGGCCGCCCCGACGACCCAGCTCTTCACCGTGCACGAAGACGTGGTCAAGCCCTCGAAGGTCGCCCAATACGAGGCGGCCGCGAAGAGCCTGACCGCGCTCTTCACCAAGCACGGCATCGTCGACGTCGGCTACAACGCCGCCAGCGGCGACGACTTCACCTACCTCTACATCTCGCCGGTCGCGAACATGGCCGCCATCGACCAGGCCAGTTCCAAGTGGACCGAGGCGCGGAAGAAGATCGGCGAGGCGACCTTCGACGCGGCCATGAAGCAGTACGATGGAACCTACGACAGTCACCGCAACTACATGGTCCGGATGCACCCGGAGCTCTCCTACAACCCGGAGTACGGGCAGGACCCGGTCGCGAGCGGCATGGCGTGGCGGCACTGGGACTTCCTGTACATCATGCCGGACAAGGGTGAGGAGGCGACTGCGATCCTGAAGGACTGGAAGACGACGAGCGCAGCCAAGAAGATCGCCGGAGGCTATCGGATCTACATGGGAGACATGGGCACCGAGCAGCCGATGATCATCGTCGCATGGTCGGCCAAGAACGCCGCGGAGTTCTACGCCCAGGATCAGGCGCGGCGCACCGCGATGGGGGCCGAGGGGGAGGCGCTGAAGACCAGGATGCTGGCGGTCCTGTCGAGATACGAGACCTCGAACGGCATGATGCGTCCCGATCTCTCGTACACGCCCGCTGCGGCGACGGCGACGCGCAAGTAGCGGCAGGCCGTCGGCTCGTCGGGAAAGCGGCCGCCTCTCGGGGCGGCCGCTTCGCGCTGATGGAGCCCACGCGCCTGTGCCAGCGGTGTGAAAGGGCGTGTCCTGAAGCGAGCCTAACGTCGCCTTTATCGGTTCTTCACCTCCACGCCCATTCTTGCGTAGTTGTACGGATACCGCGCGTCACCGCCCTCCTCTATTCATGTGACACCCGCGCCGGATGGCCGGCCCGCGCTTCATCAATCGCGCCCTCGGACTTCACGGATAGAGGATCGACCATGTCTCCCTTGGCCCGTACACGCATCTCGTTTCTCGCCGCCACCATCGCCTCGTTCACGCTCGCGCTGCTCGTCACCGCCCCGCTCGGCGCCCAGGACGCGCGGCCCGACAACGCTCGGAGCGATACCGCGAACGCGGCGGTGACGCGGCTCACTCCGATCGTGGTGACGGCCACGCGGACCGAGACGGACGCCTTCCTGGTGCCGAAGCCGGTGGCGGTGGTGGACGCCCAGGCCCTCCGGGAGCGGGCCGCGGTGAACGCGGCGGACCCGTTCCGCGGCCTTCCCGGGCTCGACGTCACCGGCGTGGGGATGACCCAGGTGCGTCCCGGGATCCGGGGCCAGCGAGGCCAGCGCATCCTGCTGCTCGAGGACGGGATGCGGCTCAACAATTCCCGTCGCCAGCAGTCGTTCGGCGAGATCCCCGGGATCGTGGACGTGTCGTCGCTGGAGCGGATCGAGGTGGTGAAGGGGCCGGCCTCGGTGCTCTACGGGACCGATGCCGTCGGTGGGGTGGTGAACCTGATCACCCAGCGGCCGGTCGAAGAGGGGCTGCACGGCCGGGCCGGGTATCGCTTCGGCAGCGAGGGCGACCAGCATCGGGCCAACGCCGCGCTGATGGGGCGCTTCGGCGCCTGGTCGTTCCGGGCCGCCGGGGCCTTCCGGGACGGAGGCGACTACATGGCGCCCGCCGGATCCTTCGGCCGGATCACGCTCGGATCCGAGACGCGGGTCTTCGACACCGGCACCCAGGATCACAGCTTCGACGGGTACCTGGGATACGACCTGTCGTCCCGCACCCACGTTTACGTGAAGATGGAGCGGTTCCGCGCGGACACGAGCGGCTTCGGGTACGTGGACCCCACGGACTACGCGCCGCAGGTGCCGTTCATCCAGATCCTCTATCCGGAGCAGCGGTTCGACAAGCTCACCGCGGGCTATCGCGCGGCGGACCTGGGGCTTCCCTTCGCCGATCGGGTGGACCTGGTGGGCTACGTCCAGGACAACGAGCGGCGGCTCAACAACAACGTGGTGGTGCCCATCGGGCCGAACGCGCAGGTGGACGCGCGCACCTTCAACTACACCGACATGCGCACCATGGGCTTCCGGGCCGAGGCCGCCAAGCTCCTCGGCAGCCGAGTCCTGCTGACCTACGGCATGGACCTCTTCCGGGACCGCTCGGAGAACACCGACAGCTCGGTGACCACCGTGACCGGCTTCGGCCCGCCGCGCGTCACGACGGCCAACACCCCGCTCGTGCCCAACGCCACCTACCTGAGCACGGGCGGGTTCCTCCAGGGCGACATCCAGCTCACCGAGCGGCTCTCGACCATCCTGGGCGGCCGGTACCAGTACGTGCGGCTCGCCACGGCGGAGACCGAGGGGGTGACGGATGCGCTCACCCGCGAGACGCACGAGACCGCGGTCGGCGCCGCGAACCTGCTGTACCGGCTGACCCGGGACGTGACCCTGGTCGGCGCGGTGGGACGCGCGTTCCGGGCGCCGAACCTGGTGGAGAGCTTCTTCGACGGCCTCACCCCCGAGGGCGCGGCCTACCAGGTGCCGAACCCCGCGCTGGTGCCGGAGACGAGCCTCAACTTCGACCTGGGGGCCCGCTACCGGGGGCGCCACCTCTCGCTCGAGGCCTTCTGGTTCCGGAACGAGATCCGGAACGGGATCCGGATCGCCGCCACGGGCGACTCGCTCAACGGCCTGCCCACCTTCTGGAACGTGAACGTGGACCGGCTCCGGTTCACCGGGGTGGAGCTGTCGGCGGACGCGCTCCTGCCGCTGGGCTTCCGGGTGGGCGGCAGCTACACCCATCTCCGCTCGCGGGACGCGCTCAACGCCAACAACCCGATCGGCGATTCCTACGCCGACAAGCTGGTCCTCGAGGCGGGCTACCGCGATCCGGGCGGCCGGTGGTGGCTGGGCTACGACCTGCGGCACAACGGGGACCGGAAGGACTCGGAGCTCTCGGGCCCGATCGGCACGAGTCCGATCGGGACGGTGCTTCCCGCCTTCACGGTGCACTCGGTGCGGGGCGGGGCGACGGTGCTGCGCCACGGCGCGACGACCCATCGCCTGGGCCTGGCGGTCACCAACCTGACCAACGCGCTCTACGCGGAGTTCGGCAATGCGGGCTTCTTCCGGCCGGATGCGCGGCGCGGGGTGACCCTGTCCTGGGACGTCTCCTTCTGATGAACGCGGCCGTCCTGGTCTCGCGAGGCGCGCCATGAGGGGGGCGGTGCACTTCCTGCCCATCGCGACGACCCTCATGGCGGTGGCCTTCGCGGCGGTGGTCTTCGCCCGCTACCGCGAGCGCCGCTCGGGTCCCCACCTCCTCTGGTGGGCGGTGGGGATCCTGATCTACGGGGTCGGCACGGCGACGGAGTCGGCGGTCACCCTCTTCGGCTGGAGCGAGGGGCTCTTCCGCGCGTGGTACATCTCGGGCGCGCTCCTGGGCGGGGCGCCGCTGGCCCAGGGGACGGTGTACCTCCTGATGCGCCGGCGGACCGCGCACATCCTGGCCGCGGCGCTCCTCCTGTACGTGGCGGTCGCGGCGAGCTGGGTCCTGCTCACGCCGATCGATCACGCGTTGGTGGAGTCCTATCGGCTGTCCGGACGGGTCATGGAGTGGCAGTGGGTGCGGCTCTTCAGCCCGGTGGTGAACACCTACGCGGCGGCGTTCCTGATCGGCGGGGCGATCTACTCCGCCCTTCGGTTCCGGCGGCGGGCCGAGACCCATCACCGTGCCGTGGGCAACGCGCTCATCGCCTTCGGCGCGCTCCTGCCGGGCATCGGGGGCGCGGCCACGCGGATGGGGCACGTGGAGGTGCTCTACGTGACCGAGCTGGTCGGGCTCTCGCTCATCTGGCTCGGGTACCGCTGGAACGTGCGGGTGCCGGCGGCGACCGCCGTCGTGGGGGCGCTCCGCCCGGCGCCGAGCGCCGTGGCGGACTGAGCCGGGCTCCGGGAGGGGAGCGGCCGCCCTTCGGGGCGGCCGCTTCGCTTGGGGGGCGGTGGGATGTATGTTTTCCGACCGATGACCACGCCGCGCCCCTCGTCGTCCACCGTCCTCCTCGCCGCCTTCCGCGACTTCCTCCGGCTCGGGAGCGCGAGCGGCGTCCTGCTCATGGCCGCCGGCGTGCTGGCGTTGATCCTCGCCAACTCGCCGCTGGCCGCGACCTACGCCCGCTTCGTGGACCTTCCGGTGGCCGTCCGGGTGGGGTCTTTCGCGCTGGCCAAGCCGCTGCTGCTCTGGATCAACGACGGCCTGATGGCGGTCTTCTTCCTGCTGGTGGGGCTCGAGCTCAAGCGGGAGATCCTGGAGGGCGAGCTGTCGGACCGGCAGCGGGCGGCGCTGCCGGCCTTCGCGGCCGTGGGCGGCATGGCGCTCCCCGCGCTGATCTACGCCGCGATCGCTTGGGGCGACCCCGTGGCCATGCGCGGCTGGGCCATCCCCGCGGCCACGGACATCGCCTTCGCGCTGGGCATCCTCTCGCTCTTGGGCGACCGGGTGCCGATCGCGCTCAAGGCGTTCCTGGTCTCCCTCGCCATCTTCGACGACGTGGGCGCGATCCTGATCATCGCGCTCTTCTACACGGCGGAGATCTCGCTCGGCGCCCTCGCGGTCGCGGCCCTGTGCGCGGCCGCGCTCTGGCTCATCAACCGGCAGGGGACCACCGAGGTCACCCCGTATCTGCTCGTCGGAGCCGTCATGTGGGTGGCGGTGCTCAAGAGCGGGATCCACGCGACGCTGGTGGGCGTCGTGGTCGCCCTCTTCATCCCCATGCGGGACCCGAGCGATCCCGAGTCCTCGCCCCTGCGGCGGCTGGAGCACGACCTCCACACGGCGGTGGCCTTCGGGATCCTCCCGCTCTTCGCCTTCGCCAACGCGGGCGTGTCGCTCACGGGGATCGGGCTCGACGCGCTGCTCCACCCCGTGCCGCTCGGCGTCGCCGCGGGACTCGTGCTGGGGAAGCAGCTCGGCGTGTTCGGCTTCGCGTGGCTCGGCGTGCGCACGGGGCTCGCTCGGCTCCCCGAGGGCGTCACCTGGCGGAGCATCTACGGGGTCTCGCTGCTCAGCGGGGTGGGCTTCACCATGAGCCTCTTCATCGGCTCGCTCGCCTTCGGGTCGCTGGGGGCCGAGGCGGGGTTCGACGAGCGCCTGGGCATCATCGGGGGCTCGCTGGTCGCGGGACTCGCCGGATTTCTGGTGCTGCGGCGCGTGCTCCCCCGGAGCGGCGCCACGGCCGAGGTCGGCTGACGTCGGCGACCCCATGCGGCTGCCCGCCCGGCTCGATCCGATCGACGTCCGCATCACGACCTGGATGGCGCGCCATGGGGTCACGATCACGCGGCTGGCGCTCGGCGTGGTGTTCCTCTGGTTCGGCGCGATCAAGTTCGTCCCCGGCTGGAGCCCCGCGGCGGACCTCGCGGCCCGCACGATCGAGCGCCTGACGCTCGGGGTCGTGGCTCCGGCCGTCGCCCTGCCGATCCTCGCCGCCTGGGAGTCGCTGATCGGGCTCGGGCTCCTGACCGGCCGCTTCCTCCGCGCCACCCTCCTGCTCCTGTTCCTCCAGATGCCCGGCACGATGCTGCCGCTCGTCTTCTTCCCGGGGGAGGCCTTCCTCGCGTTCCCCTACGCCCCGACGCTGGAGGGCCAGTACATCGTGAAGAACCTCGTCCTGGTCGCCGCGGCGATCGTGGTCGGCGCCACGGTGCGCGGCGGCCGGCTCTCGGCCACGGCGGACGAGCCACCGACCGGAGGATTCCAATGAGCCGAGCGGGCCTGCTCGCGGCCGCGGTGATGCTGATCGCGCCCCATGCCGGGGCGCAGGTGCCCCGCTTCGAGCCGCCGGCCCCGACCGACAGCGCGCGCGCCGCGGTGCTCGCATTCGTCGAGTCCTACTACGACGCGTTCAGCGAGCGGGACTGGGACCGGTTCCAGGAGCACTTCTGGCCGGGCGCCACGATCGCGACGGTCTGGCAGCCGCCCGGCACCGACCAGGGCCGAGTGGAGATCCAGGGTATCCCCGCCTTCGTGGCGCGGGCGCACGAGGGGCCGGGCAGCAAGCCGATCTTCGAGGAGCGGATGACGTCCGCGGAAGTGCGCTGGGTGGGTGGGCTCGCCACCGTGCTGGCACGGTACCGGGCGCGGTTCGGCGAGCCAGGGCAGGTGGCGGAATGGGAGGGTGTGGACGCCTTCGTCCTGCTGCGCCACGAGGGCCGATGGCGGATCGCGTCGCTTTCCTTCGTGCCGGAGTGAGACGGATGCCGCGCGCCGTCCTCGTGTCCCCATGCCTCGCGCTGCTGCTCCTCGCCGGCGGCGGACCGTTGCGGGCTCAAGAGCCCACCGCCTGCGCGGACTCGGTGACGCGCGCGCTCGGCACGTTGGTCGGGACGTGGGGCGTGCGGACGGTGTTCCGCCAGGGAGAGGGCTGGGACACGACCGCGGCGGAGTCCCGCGTGCGGCGGGACTTCGAGGGGTGCCTGCTGCGGGAGGAGATGGTGGGGACGCGCTTCGGGAGGCCGTTCCATGTGCTCGCGCTCTGGGGCGCGGTGGGGCTGCAGGCGCCGATCCAGCGGTCGTTCGTCCACTCGCAGCACGGGCTCCTGAGCGTCTTCTCCGGCGGCGTCGAAGGAAACGCGCTCGTGCTCCGGGACTCGGTGCTGTTGGGCGGGGGGACGGTGCGCCTCGAGCACCGGTTCGAGCCCTGGCTCGCCGACTCGATGCGCTACACCAGCCGGCGCTCGACCGACGGTGGGGCGACCTGGACCACCACCTGGTACGCCGATTACCGACGGCGGTCGCCCTAGGCCGCTACTCCAGCTGGGCGGGGATGGCGCTGGGCTCGGCGGGGTGGAGGTCCTTGCGGGAGCTGATGAGCCGAGCGCAGGCGTTCCAGCGGAGGATCGCGTCGTCGTTGCCCGCGGGGCGGATCTTCTCCGCCGCCTCGTAGCAGTCCATCGCCTCCCGCAGCCCTTCGAACACCGTCTCCCCGCTGCCGGGCGCCGCCCGGATCAGGAGCGCCTTGGCGCGCCGCTCGGCGATCATGCCGCGGTAGTACGCCTGGGCGTAGTCGCCCTCGAGCCTGGGCAGCAGGGCCACGGCCCGGGGGACGTTCGGCCCCAGCTCGCGGAAGAACTGGTCGGTGATGGCGAGGAGGAGCGTGGTCAGGGCGCGCTGGTGTCCCGGGTCGGTCGCGAGGATGTCGAGCGCGATGCTCTCGGCCTCGGCCGGCTCGTTCAGGAAGCGGTAGCGGTCCGCCTTGGCCAGGGCGGGCTCCAGCGCCTCGCGGGACAGGGGCTTGGGGGTGTACATGAGGTGACTCCCCGGGTTGCTCGTTCAGACGTGCTGGCTCGGATCAGCTCGGCGCAGCGGGCGTCGGCCGGGCCACTCCGCCGGCCCACCCTCTCAAGGTACGGTCCTTCCCGGTCTCACGCCGGTTCGGTCGGCCTCCGCTCTCCTGCCTTCGGCTCGTCCCCGCTCCGCGTCCCGGTCAGCTTCCGCATCAGCCAGCGGAGCGGGTCGTAGGAGGCGTCCACCACCCGCTCCTTCAGGGGAATGATGGCATTGTCGGTGATGGCGATGCTCTCGGGGCACACCGTGGTGCAGCACTTGGTGATGTTGCAGTAGCCGATGCCCTGCGCCCTCCGCAGGTCGTCCAGCCGGTTCTCGGTGTCGAGCGGATGCATCTCGAGGGCGGCGGCGTGCACCAGGTGGCGCGGCCCGATGAACTCGTCGTGCAGCCGATGCTCCCGGAGCACGTGGCAGACGTCCTGGCAGAGGAAGCACTCGATGCACTTCCGGAACTCCATCGCCCGATCTACGTCCTGCTGGTGCATCCGCCAGGTGCCGTCCGGCGCGTCCGGGGGGCGAGGGCGGAAGGGCTTGATCCGCTCTTTCACCCGGTAGTTCCAGGAGACGTCGGTCACCAGGTCCCGGATCAGCGGGAAGGCCCGCATCGGCTGGACGGTGATCGGCTTCTCCGAGGGCAGCTCGTGGATCTTGGTCATGCACATGAGCCCAGGCGTCCCGTTGATCTCGGCGGAGCAGGAGCCGCAGCGTCCGGCCTTGCAGTTCCAGCGCGCGGCGAGATCGTTGGCCTGCTCCGCCTGGATCTGCAGCACCGCGTCCAGGACCACCATGCCCGGGGCGGTCTCGGTGGTGTAGCGCTGGAAGGCGCCGCCCTCGCGGTCGCCGCGCCAGATCTCGAAGGTGGCGGTGGCCATCAGCCCATCTCCTGGATGATGGTGGCGAGCTCCTGCGTCAGCGGCGGGAGCGGGCTCTCCGAGATGCGCATCGATCCGTCCGGCGCGCGCTCGACCGCGAGGTTGTACTTGCCGGCGGCCGGGTCCTTCGCGGGACAGTCCACCCGGTAATGGGCGCCGCGGCTCTCCCGGCGGAGCAGGGCCGAGCGGGTCACGGCCTCCGCCACGGTCAGGAGATTGGGGAGGTCGAGCGCGGTGTGCCAGCCCGGGTTGTACTCCCGGTTGCCGGAGACCCCGACGCCCTCGGCGCGCTTCCAGAGCGCGCCGATCCTCTCGAGCGCCTCCTGCATCTCCGACTCGGTCCGCACGATTCCCACCTTTTCCTGCATCAGCTCCTGCAGCGCGTCCTGGATCTGGAAGGGCCCCTCTCCCTGGCCGCTCCGCTCGAACGGGGCGAGGGCGCGCGCGGCGGCCGCCTCGACCTGAGAGGCCTCCGCCTTCGCGGGCCCCGCCGTGGCCGCGTGCTCGGCCGCGGATCGCCCGGCCCGCTCGCCGAAGACCAGCAGGTCGGAGAGCGAGTTCCCGCCGAGCCGGTTGGCGCCGTGGAGACCGGCGGCGCACTCGCCGGCGGCGAAGAGTCCCGGGACGGTGGACATCTGGGTGTCCGGGTCCACCCGCACGCCGCCCATCGCGTAGTGCGTCGTGGGACCCACCTCCATCGCCTCCTTGGTGATGTCGATCCCGGCGAGGGCCATGAACTGGTGGTACATCCCGGGAAGCTTCCGCCTGATGTGCTCCTCCGCGCCGGGGAGCCGCTCCTTGATCCAGGCGATGTCGAGGAAGACGCCGCCGTGGGGGCTGCCCCGTCCCTCGCGGATCTCCCGCACGATGCAGCGGGCCACGTGGTCTCGGGTCAGGAGCTCGGGCGGGCGGCGGGCCTCGCGGTCGCCCTGGGTGTAGCGCCAGCGGGAGCTTTTTTACCGCACTGGCGAGGCCATGATGGTGGTCCCTGTCGATGCCAAATCCAACTTCATGGCAGGAAACCCAGAGATCCTCTTCACTGGAGAGTACTACAGCGGCCCCGGCCGCCACTACGATGTTGCTTCCGATGGTCGGCTGCTGATGCTCAAGGAAGCCGAGCAAACAGAGGAGATATCAGCTCGAACACAATTCATAGTGGTACAGAACTGGTTTGAA
>JBFIUJ010000013.1:0-15864 GCA_041607595.1 Gemmatimonadales bacterium
CCCGCCGATGGAGACGATCGCCCGGAGCACGCGATAGGCGGTCTCCTCGTCGCTGATTCGGACCAACCCCCTCCCCATCGAGCCGAAGAGCGGCTTCACCACCGCATCGCCCATGCGACGGAACGCCGCGAGCGCGTCGTCGAGCCGCTCGCAGACCACGGTCTCGGGCGTGGGGACGCCCGCGCGCTCGAGCGTGGCCGAGGTCCAGAACTTGTCCACCGTCCGTTCGATCGCGCGCGGCGAGTTGACCACCGGGATCCCGCGCTCCTCCAACCGGTGCAGGGCGTCCACCCGGTAGATCACCTGCTCGAGCGTGCCCGCGGGGATGATCCGGGCGAAGATCGCGTCCGTCGCATCGAGGTCCTCATCGCCGCTCGTGAGGCGGCCACCCGCCAGATGCGCCACGATGGCCTCGTACCGCGCGAGGACCGGTCGGTGGCCGCGCTCGGAGAAGCGGCGCATCAGCTGGGCGGTGTGCCACCCGCGCCGGCTGGAGAGGATCGCGACCCGGAGCCCGGTCACGAGCCGTCCCAGACCAGGATCTCGCCCCGGCCGAGCGCGCCGAGGTCGCCGGCGTAGCGCCGATACCGGCCGTCGAGATGGCGGTCGTCGATCTCCAGGCGATAGCGCCGCCGGAGGTACGCCAGGAGGAGCCGCACGTGGGGCGGGCGGTAGGTGCAGGCCCATCGGTAGGCGACCGGCGGCTCGACCCGCCCGAGGACCACGAGCGAGCCGCGACGGTTGCGTCGCCCCGCCTCCGGCCCGGCCGAGCCCAGCACGACCACCGTTCCGGCGAGGATCTCGTGTCCCGTCCTCGCCCCCGCCTGCCCCGCGATGCAGATGACGCCCCGCCTGGCCCGCGCTCCGGCCTCGGCTCCGCACGAGCCGCGGACCAGGATCTCCCCGCCGGTCATGCCGCGGGACGCGCCGGGCCCCGCGCCGCCGGCGCGGTCGCCGGCGTCACCAGTGACCATCAGCGCCCCGCCGCTCATGCCGATCCCCAGATCATGTCCGACGTCGCCCTCCACGATGAGCCGACCGCCGCGCATGCTTGCCCCGGCCCGATCGCCGACCGGTCCGTCCGCCCTCACTGTGCCCCCGGTCAGCTCGGCGCCGATGCCGTCTACTCGGGCCAGATCCCCGACGAACGAGACGTCGGGTCCCGACCCCCCCTCCAGCGCGAAGGCGCGGCCGAGCGGAGCGGTCCTGCCCCCGACAAGGATCGGAATGTCCCGGATCCCGTCCTCGTCCAGGCCGGCCAGGCGCTCCGGCGTGATGGCGGAGACATCCGCGCCGATCCCGCCGTCGCCCACTCGACGGAGGACTCGGGATCCGCTCATGAGGGCTGCACCGCGATCTCCCGGAGCGGGAGCCGATGCCGGCCCAGTGCTCCTCCGTAGTTCCCGGCGGAGATCGCCAGCACCCCCGGCCCGCAGGCGGCGATGACACCGCGCCGCAGGGCGGCCCGGAGGCGCTCCGGGTCGAGCCCGTTCGCGACGATCTCGAAGACGGCGCTGACCCCCTCCGGCAGCGCGGTCGGGACCATGGCGCGCAGCGTCGGGCAGTAGCGCTCATTGGTGGAGGCGATCATGGCGCTCGAGCGGCGGGCGCCGACCTTGCTGCCCGCCCGGCAGATGCCGCCGGGGAAGGGGAGGATCACCCCTTCGGCCGGGAACATCTGTCGGACCGCCCGCTCCGCGGCGGCGAGTCCCGCGGCGCCGTCCTCTGCGAGGATCAAGAAGTTTCCGCCGCCGATTCCGGTCACCCGTCCGAACGTGTCCTCCACCAAGAACTCGCCTTCCATGACCGGGATCCGCCAGAAGCGGCGGCCGCCCACGATCTTGCTGGACTGGTAGCCGTCGCCGAAGTGCCGGATGGCACGGCCCACGCTCAAGCGATCGGCGGCGTCGGGCAGGCCGTCGAAGCAGGCGGTCGTGGGGCAGGTGAGGACGGCCTGGCCGATGCGCTCGATCAGACGTCGCTCGAGATCCCCGCGCGGCAGGGTCATGAGGAGCGCGCTCGCGCCCGGCCGGCGATCGGGTGTCTCGGCCGGGCTCAGCTCCCGCTCGAGCGCGGCCTCCACCTGACAGCCGATGATCGAGGTGGCGAAGCCCGTCATCGCGGCCGCGGCCTCCAGGGCCCAGCGCGCCGAGTCGGCGGTGATCACCACCCGGGCGAAGTGGCCCGTGAAGGCCTCGGCGTACGTGTCCTCGATCAGGGTCCCCTGGATGTGCACGTCACGCCTCCTGGGGAGGGTCGCGGAGCGGGGGCATCACCGCGCTCCGGAAGGCGATCGTCGCGTGCTGCGAGAAATGCCGCTCAATGTGGCCCAGCACGCCCGAGTCGTAGGCCGGCCGAACGTGCAGCCGCCTCCCGGACGCGGATCGCACGATCTCGCCGTCGCGCACGATCGTCGTTCCGGCCTTCAGCACGTGCCGCGGAGCCGCGAACATCGCGGCCCGATCGGCCAGCGGCTCGTAGATCGCGACGTCCGCGTCCGCTCCCGGTCCGAGATGCCCCTTGGCCGAGAGCCCGAGCAGCCGGGCGGGGCCGGCGCGGGTGACGATCGCGATCTCCCCCAGGCCGTACTCCCGGCTCAGCCCATCCGCCAGCGCGCTTCCCGCGAGCAGGTCGGGGTCGAGTCTCTGGAGCATTTCGTCGCGGAAGGCGCGATCCATCAACAGGCGGATCAGGTCGGGGTAGGCCTGGAAGCCGCCTCCGTTGGGATGATCGGTCGAGAGCACCAGGCGCCAGGGATCCCGCGCCAGGAGGAGCAGCTCGAGCCCCACGACCCACTGGAGCGCGCTCACCGGGCTCGACTCCGCGTAGCGAATGGGCAAGGCACCGCACCCCGCGCCGGGATCGAAATCGGACCGCAGGCCGGGTCCCCGAGTCGCCCGCAGGCGGTCGAGCAACGGGCCGTCCGCCGTGAGGGCCATGGCGGGGCCGAACATCACCTGACCCACGTCCGCACTCAGCTCGGGGTGCCCGTCCAGGTACTCGGCGACCCGCCGGGCCGCCGAGGACCACCCCGGCCCGTAGGCGTGAAACTGGAGGTGCGCGAAGTGGGCGCGCCGGCCGGAGACGGTCTCCATGCTGGCGAGGGTGGTGTCCACGTTGCTGGGCCGTCCGAGATCGTTCGCATGCACGTGGATCGGATGGGGGAGGCCGAGCACGTTGCCGGCCGCGGCCAGCGATTCGAGAATCCGCCTCGGCGTGACGTCGAAGCCCTCGACCGCTTCGTCCAGACCGCCTCGGCACCGGTGCCCGCCGGGGTTCACGATCTTGATCGCGTACCCGCCTGCGGCGTGGAGCAGCCACGCGGCGTAATCGCGGCAGGCGTCCGCGTCCCCGGATTCGAGGAGCCGGAGGTAGAGGTCGTCATTGCCCATGAGGAGGTACATGCCGGCATCGACGATCGGGGTGTCGTCCAGCTGGGCATGGGCGCGGCGGGCCAGAATCGGCTCCACCGCAGCGTCGAAGACGGTGGTATAGCCCAGTCGGGCGTATCGGTACCCGGTCGTGAAGGTGGACGGCACCGGGCCCCCCGTCCCGCTGCGGCCCGCGCCGCCCCGAGCGCGCCGGAGGGCCGGAGGGGCCGGGGCCGGATCCGCGCCGCGGGCCTCCGCCGTGAGGAGCCTTCCGTGGTCGCATGCGGTGCCCGCCACGTGGGTGTGGATGTCCACCGCCCCCGGCATGACCACCAAGCCTTCGGCCGGGAGCACCGGCGCGTCCGGAGGCAGCGCATCGACGATTCGGCCGTCCGCGATGCAGATGTCGCGCACGTCCCCATCCAGGCCGTTGGCGGGGTCGTAGACCGCCCCTCCTCGAATGCGGAGACGATCCGTCACGGCGTCTCGCCGCCGTCGGCGAGTCGGTCGGCGATCCCCTGGAGCGTCCCGACCGCAGACGCCGCTCCCGGGATCACCGACGCGAGGGGCAGCGGCACGCCGTCGAGGCGGACCGCCGTGCCCCCCTCGTGGATGCCCGCATAGCCGGTCCGGATCGCGATCGCCGCTCCGAGCCGGTCGGCCTCGGGCCCCACGGCCACGACCGGTATGGACTCGAGCGCCCGCCGCACGGGAGGCGGCACGGAGGCGGCCTCCCCGGCGACCAGCGCGACCCCGACCAGGCCGTGGCCGACCAGATCGACGACCCGCCGCCTCGGAGCGTAGGTCGGGTAACCGCGCCCGAAGTCGACCGCGAGGGGGTAGCCGGTCTGCCAGGTGAGCACGGCGTCCGCGCCGCAGCGGTTGCCGCCGCCGCGTAGGGGGAGCACCGTGCAGCGGGTCGGGCCGCCGTCGTTCAGCGACTCCGCCAAGGCGAGGATGCCCTCGGCCCGTCCCTCCCGGCCGACCGACGTCTCCCCGTCGAAGACGAGCAGCGCGTGCCGTGCGGCGGCGAGTCGCGCGCCGAGATCGGTGAGGGCCGGCCGCGCACCGGCCGCGGCCTCCGATGCTCCGCGGGCCAGGGCCGCCAGCGCCGCGAGGGCGTCGCGCTCCTCCTCCGGGGCCACGACGACACACAGGTCGGCCGGGCGGGGGCCCCGTTCCGGACCCACGTCCACCGCGATCATGCCGGGCGGGTGATCTCGGCCCGCAGCGAATCGGCTGAAGAGCCGCGGGTGGGTGGCTTCGGGGCGCACCGCCCAGAGGACCACGAGATCGGCGCGGTGCCGAAGCGTCCCAAGGGTCGCCAGGCTGCCGCCCCCGCGCTGGAGGGCGAGCAGGAGGGGGCCGGCGGTCTCCGCCGTGATCGAGTCCAAGAACCCCTCCAGCCGGTCGGCGATCTCCACCGCCACCCGCTGCGCCTCCACCGAGAGGCCGGCCGCCAGGTAGACGAGCGGCCGTGCCTCCGCTCGCCGGAGGAGCCGCGCGGCCTCCTCGATGGCTCCAGCCAGCGGGGGTGGTGGAGCCGTCGAGACGCGCTGGCCGAACCAGCCGCGGCCCAGCTCGCAGTCGATCTCCGCCGCGGCGACCCTCCCCCCGGCCTCCGTCAGCCGGATGTCGTCGCAGGTGCACCCGCACCCCAGGCAGGTCGCCGAGAGGGCAGCGAGGCTCACGCCGCTCGCCCGGTCGCCGGGTCTCGGCCCCGGCGGACCCGCCCGGCGCGAAGGTTGAGCGCGCGGCGGCAGGCGTGCGCTGTGGCGGCGGTCGCGAACACCGTGCAGATGGGACGTCCCGTACGGATCCGCTCGCCCGGATGGGGGACGTCGCTGACATCCGCGTCGCCCAGCCATTCTCCGGTACAGCCCATGGTGAGGGAGCCGCTTGCGAACACGACGGCCTTCCCGAACGCTCCGGGGAGCACCCGGTCCAACAGCCCGAGCCCCGGAAGCCGGCCGGTGCAGGCTTCGACGTGCAGCCGGAAGAGCGGGACGCCATACGCCCGCTCGACCAGCTCCATCGAGGCGGTCCATCGCGGATTGATCTCGACCGGCACCGGTATCCCCGTCGAGGCCACGAAGTCGATGCCGTTCAGGCCCCGGAGGCCGAACGCTTCGGTCGCCGCGGAGGCCAAGTCGGTGGCCCGGGCGAGCGCCTCACGCGGAAGGAGTCCCTTGGCCAACAGGCTGCCGCAGTATCGGAAGCCCGAGGCGCCGTAGACGGGGTCACCCACGAGCTGTCGGGTCACGGCGAGCGGCTCCGCACGCCGGCCGTCGGCCAGGAAGACGATCGACCCCGGCGTCCCCCGTAGCCTCCGTTGGATGAAAGCGCCGCGCGGGATCGGCTGACCCGGCCGCCAGGAGCGGATGGCGTGTCCGCCGCCGGAGCGCCTGGGCTTGAGCAGCCAGGCACCCGTGGGCCGGGGCGGCGGGGTCCGGCGGGTGTCCGGTACCCTCAGGCCGAGCGCGGCGAAGGTCCGTGCCACGAGGAACGGATCGCGGGCCCGACGCAGCACGGCCGCGGGATTGCCGAGCAGGACTCGTGTCTCGCCCAGCCGTCCGACCGCCGCGGGGTGGTTCTCGAGGTTGGAGGTGTAGCAGACCGCGTCGGCCCCGAGGCCGGCCGCCATCCGAACGGCGGCGGCAGCGGAGTAGCGCCTCCCCCCGTCCCGCCGCGGGACCAGCAGGCGCGGACCATCGCCATCGGGGCCGCCGAGCAGGGTCGCGAGGTCGAGGTCGCCGAACGCATCCACCGCCCGGACCTCGTAGCCGCTTCGCACGGCGGACTCGGCCGGTGCCCGCGTCGAGATGCCGACGATCACGACGCGACGGATGGCTGGAGGCATTGAGAGGCCGGGGGCGGAGATGGCCGGGTGGCGAAAGGGGTGTGCGTCCGCAGCGGACGCCGCTGTCGGTGCCGGGGTCAGTATGAGTTTCGCGGCCGAGCGGTGTCAAGCACGGCCACCCAATACGAGAAGCGGCCCCACGATCGTGGTGGGGCCGCGACTCGTCCAGGCTACGTGGACGAAGGCGGGTCTACCGCGTCGCCAGGCGGTCCGAGATGCCGAGGGACTGCACCAGAACCTCGAAGGTTCCGTTGGCCGGCGTCCCGACGGCGTACGCCACCGTCGTCTCGAAGGGGTTGGCGTGGATCGTCGCGCCGAACACCACGGTGGAGCTGCCGGCCGGCGTGATTTCCACCGTCCGCGAGCCGGGGATCAGGCGAGCCCAGGCCTGCTGGCCGTTCGGCAGTCCCGAGACGGTCCGCGAGATCGGCGTGCCCCGGTCGAGCCACAGGTCCACCGGACCGAAGTTGGCGGCGTGCCGAGCGATGATGACCGGAGCGGCCCGGAATACGTTGTGGAAGACACTGGCCGTCGGTGCGCCGCCGTTCGTGAGGTGGGCGGCGATCGCGACGTTGTCACCGGCGCCCAGCGGCACGGTCGCGGCGATCACGGCGCCCTGAGAGCAGGGGGACCCCGCGCTCGCCAGCGAGACCTTGATGTTGTAGGCGCCGGGCGGGAGCGCGAGCGGGCCCACGATCTGCCGGAAGGTGAAGCCTGGCAGGACGCACGCCCCGTTCACGGACACGTCGACCGGCAGGTGCTGAGCCAGGCCCAGGTCCCGGCCGTTGATGCCATGCACGACGTACACCGCCGCCATGGTCGCTTGGGGGGCTCGACCAAACCTCAGATCGGGGTCGGCCTCGGGAGCCGTCGGCGTGTCGGCGCACGCCCCCACGAGCAGCGCGGCCGCGACGGCGGACGCCAATCGGTACAGTCTCGACATGCTTGGTCCTCCTGTGCTGGTTGGGTGCCCTCCGTACCCGTCGCGGCGACCAGGGTTCCCTCGGATAGTGTCGGGGGGCCGAGTGTCCACCAAACAGGACATCCTAGGAGCCCCCCCCCAGTGGCGTAATACATTGTTAGTTCACGCTTTACGTGGATGGCACGAGGCTCGCCTCTTCCTCTCGGAGCGAGTCGATCCTCAGCCATGGGAGGCAGTCATGAGGGGCATACTGTTAGTCGGGGCAGTCGCACTGTCGGCCGGGCTGGCGAGTCCGGCTCAAGCCCAGCGCGTGGCGGCCGATATCCAGATCGGGACGGGCCCGGTGCAGGCGCGGGTCGTGGTCCGCCCCGATCGGTCCCGGCACGGGCACGATCATGTGGTCGTGCGGCGGCACCCAAGGCGGGTCGTCGTGGTGGAGCGGCACGCTCCCCGGGTGATCGTGGTCGAGCGGCTGCCCTACCGGCGGTACCGGAGTGAGCGCTGGCTCCGCCGCCACGGCTACCGGCCGGTTCTCGTCTACTTCGACGATCACCGGTACTTCGATCGGCCGTACGCGGATCGCGACCGGGGTCGGCACGCCCGCCTCCGCGAGGTGATCCTGTGGGAGCGGGACGGCCGCCACTATCGGGTGGATGGGGCCGAATACACGAGCTCGTATACCGGCGATCGGTACTGGGTCGACGACGACTGACCCGGCGCGGTCTCAAGAGCGCTCTGGCAGAGCGCCAGCAGGACATAGATGCGGCACGACACGGAACCCCCCGCCTCGCGCGGGGGGTTCTGTGCTCTTGGGCGGCCGATCGGCTGGCTCCGACCGCCGGCCACCCCTACCTTCCGGGCGTGCATCCCTCCCGCGATCACATCCTCCCGCCCGATCCCGAGGCCTACCGGCTGGCCCCGCATCCGCGGGGGCGGGTCATCGTCATCGCCCCCACTCGGGCCGCGTGCGAGACGATCGAGCTCGCCCTCGGCCTCCACGTGGACACGTTGCTCGAGCGGGAGCACGGCGAGACGCTACGGTCCTGGGCCCGCCGGGGGATCGGGTTCGGCGTCGTGGCCGGGACCGGCACCGGGAAGACCCTGGGCATTCGGTACGTGGCAGAGGAGATCCTCCAAACCCCGCTCGTGGTGGGCGTGGTCAACCGAGAGCGCGAGGCTACGCCGGAGACACCCTCCTGGAACGTGGTGATCGTGACCACCGGCATCGCCCGGCGGTGGTTCCAGGACGATCTCATCACCGCTCGGGACACCGTGGTGGTGGACGAGATCCACCAGACCTCCGCCGAACTCGAGCTCTGCCTGGCCCTGGGGAAGCGCGCCGGATGCCGCTTCGTCTGGCTCAGCGCGACGGTGGATCCCGCCTACTACGCGGCCTATCTCGACAGCGCCGAGGTGCTGCAGACCCGAGCCTTCGATCCGGCGCTGCGGGCGAAGGTCCAGATCCTGGCCCGTCGGCCGGATCAGCTGCTCGACGATCGCTACATGCGCCATGTGATCAAGCAGCGGCGCGGCGTCGCCGTGTTCGTGCCGACCCGCGCGGAGGTCGAGCAGCTGGCCCAAAGGCTCGGGGCCGGGTGGCCGAGGCTCACGACCGCGTTCTATCACGGCGGCGAGCCCATCCGGGTGATCCGGCCGTTCTTGGAGGGAGAGGTGGAGCGGCCCTTCCTGCTCGCCATGACCGCCGCCGGACAGTCGGCCCTCAACGTGCCGGGCCTGGACACGGTGGTGATCTACGACGCCCGCTACAGCAATGTGGTGGACCGCGGGCGCAACGTCCTCCACCGCCTCCACCTCGGGGCGAACGAGATCCTCCAGATGGCCGGCCGGGTCCACGGCCGCGTCCCCAACGGGGAGGTCGTGATCCTGACCGACCGCGATCTCGTCTTCGAGGAGCTGGTGCCCGGACCGCCCGAGTTCCAGTTGGCGGGAGATGCGGAGCGCGTCGCCATCACCTGCGCCGCGATCGGGGTGGACGCGGCCGAGCTGGACCTCCCGGTCCCCCTGGATCGCCTCGCCTATCGCCGAGCCGTCGCGCGCCTGACGGAGCGCGGCTTGATCGACGGCGGCCGGCTCACGGGCTACGGGCGGGAGGTGGAGGCTCTGCCCGTGGAGCGGCCGTGGGGCGAGCTGCTCGTCGCGGCGGACCGGGAGCTGGTGCCGCTCGTGGCCGTGGCCGCCAACATCGATTCACTGCATCGCATGACTCGGGACGAGCGCGACCTCCACGGGCTGATCGCGAACGGCAGCGACCATCTCACCGCCTACAACGTCTTCGCCGAGGCGGTGAACCAGCACGGGTTCGTGGGATCGGTGTACGGCCTGCCGCGACACCTGTTCGAGGACGGCCTGGAGGAATGGGCGGAGCGGCGGGGTGTCCTGGTCAAGGCGATCGAGAACTCGGCGCTCGGCCTGGCGGCAGTGTACCGGTCCCTCGAGCTGCCGCTCCCGCGCTCGCTGCCTCATGCCTCGAAGGACCTGCGCGCTCGCTTCGCCGACCTCCTCGCCCGGGTCATGCCGTTCGACCTGGTCATCGACGAGCAGACCGCGGACGGGCAGGAGGCCCGGGTCTCCCGCACCTCGGTGGCGGGAAGCTGGGGCGCCGTCGCCGGGACGCTGCGCTACTTCGCCGACCGCATGGGGGTTCCGCGCGCAGGGATCGAAGGCACCACGCTCCCCTACGACCTCGTCCGACGATATGCGAAGAGCGGGCCGGCGCGGGTGACCCTCACCGGACCTCGGCGCCGGCAGCGCCTCTCGGTGAGCCGGCCGGCGACCTACTTCGGCTTCACCCTGGAGACCCGAGTCGAGGAGCTGCCGGATCCCTTCCCACCGGACCTGCGGGAGGCCGCGCGGGAAGCGCTGGTTGCGGCCCTCCTCGCCGGCGAGGCGGCCCATCCGGACCAGCCCAGGCTCCGCCGAGCCCTCGCCGATGCCGGCGAGCTCTGGCGCCGCTCGGGCGGCTCCTTGGCCGAAGCCGGCACGGACGCGCACCGCGCCTCCCTTCGCGAGCAGCTCGCGGACGTGAACGGCTGGGGTGACTTCCAAGGCACCCGCCTTGGCCTCGCCGGATCGGAGCGGGTGGACCCTGCGGTTCGGGACCGGCTCTTGGCCCTCCCGTCCAAGGTCCATCTCCTGGGCGACGCGACCCCGCTCGAGTACGACGTGGAGGACGGGCAAGGCGTCGTCTGCCTGCGGCTGCGGGAGGGACAGGCTCGCCGGCTCCAGCCGCGGGACCTGCCGGAGCTCGACCGGCCGGTCCGGTTCGTGGTCATCCGGGGCAAGCGGCCTGCCCTTCGAGCGAAGACGCTGGCCGAGCTGCGGGAGCAGCTGCGCTCGACCCCGGACCGCTCGCCGAGCCGAGGGCGCCGTGGAGGAGGCGGCCGCGGCCCCCGGCGTCGGCGCCGGTGACCCTCAAATCGCGTTCAGCCAACAGCGATGGTAGCTGTCGCGGAGGCGGGACCGGGGGACCCCCGTGAGCATCGCGAGCTGAAGCCCGTCGAACGCGGCGAGGAGGAAGCGCACGACGTCCGCCGGCGGCGGTGGGATCGCCAGGGCGGCGCCGACCGCGGCGGCGAAGTCGTCCTGGTGCTTCGCGGTCGGGGCGGAGGCCGAGCCGAGCTCCGGAGCGGCGCTGGCGAGCCAGAGGCGGGCCCGGCAATCTCCAGTGGCGACCTCATCGCAGAGGTGGGTCCAGAGCCGGTCCAAGGCCGCGGCGCCCTCGCCCCGCAGCGCCCCGCGCAGACCGGCGGCCCGCTCCTCAGCGAGCCGCTCGGCCACGCGGCGAAGCAGGTCCTCCCGGGTACCGTGGTGATAATGGACCAGTCCCTTGGAGCAGCCCGCGGCGGCGGCGACGGCATCCATGGTCCAGCCGTCGGGTCCGGCCCGGCGCAGGACCTCGAGGGCTGCCTTCTCGATGGGGTCACGCATGGAGCTCGCTGACTGACTGGACAGTCAAATCTCGCACTCCAGGGTTCTCTGCGACAAGCCCCCGTCCACCTGACCCTGATCCTGGTCCAGGTGGTCTTCGCGAGCCTGGCGATCGTCGGCAAGGTGGTCTATCGGGAGCTCCCGCCCACCGCCCTGGTGGCGTGCCGCATCGTCGGGGCCGCAGCCATCTTCGCCCTGATCAGCGTCGTTCGCCGGGGTCCCTGGGTCCGCGACGCGCGGGACCTGCGCGAGTTCGCCCTGCTCGGGGGGCTCGGCGTGCTCGCCAACCAGAGCCTCTTCCTGCTGGGTCTGCGGTACACCACCGCCATCAACGCGAGCATCCTGGTCTCGACGATCCCGGTGTTCACCGTGCTGGGCAGCTTGCTCACCGGGCAGGAGCGCGCCTCGCCGACCAAGCTCGCGGGGATCGCCGCGGCCGCGGCCGGCGTGGTGTACCTGGTGGGACCGGACCGTATCTCCCTGGCCCCGGACCTGGCGCTGGGCAACGCGCTGATCGTTCTGGGCATGATGGGCTTCTCCGCCTACCTCCTCCGCTCGAAGGCCATTCTCGAGCGGCATAGCCCGCTCACGGTCACCACCTACGTGATGCTCTTCAGCGCGCTAGGGGTCCTGCCGCTGGGCGCGATCGGGTTCGCCTCGGTCGACCCGGGCCGGATCGGAGCCCTGACCTGGGCCCTGGTCGCCTACATCGTCCTGTTCCCGACGGTCCTGGCCTACTTCGCGAACGTGTGGGCGTTGGGCCGAAGCTCGTCCAACCTGGTGGCAGCATACATCTACCTCCAGCCGCTGCTCACCGCGGCGGTCGCGCCGGCGGTCCTCGAGGGCGAGGAGTTCACGGCCCGGACCGTGATGGGCGGACTGGCGATCTTCGGGGGCCTGGCGCTCGTCATCTGGGCTGAGACCGCCCAGCGCCGGAGGGTCCCGATGGGCGCCCTACCCTCGGAGTAGCCGGAGTCTCCAAGCGGCTAACCACAGGGGGGGTCGCGGCTTAGGGTGTGTGGACCGGGTCCCCACGCGCGTCCCTCGTTGAAACCCCCGCTCCCGGGGAGCCGTAGCGACGGTATGCCTATGACTCAGACGCCACCGCAGGGAATCCTGCCATCGGTCTTCTCTCCGCTCGCCAAGGCCGTCCTCGACGGCTTCGCCGAGGGGGTCGTGGTCTTCGACGCCCACGGCAAGGTGCTCTACGCCAACCAGCAGGCGCGGGGGATGCTCGAGGAGGCCGGGGGAACCAAGGCCACGGCGGAGGACCTCCTCCCCCGCCTCGCCTCCATCGGCGGTCGGCTGCAGCCGCTCCGGGTCGGCGCCCTGGAGCTGGGGGAAGCCATGTACGTGCCGGGATCCGACGGGCCGACCACTCTCGCCGCGCGGGAGAAGGAGGCCATCGTCCAGACGCTCGAAGCGAACAACTGGAAGCTGGCCGAGTCGGCTCGGCACCTCGGGATCAGCCGAACGACCCTCTGGCGCCGGCTCAAGGCCTACGGCCTGCACCGGGATGGCCGGAGCCGCTGGCCCGCCCGCCCCTGATCGGCCACCGGCGCTCCAGCCCCCACCCCCGGCGGCCGGGGTAATCCGGCGGGGCCACCCGCCCGGAAGCTGGGTCGCGACGGGGTTTTGACTCTCCTCCGGGTGGCCTCTAGCTTCCCGCCATGTCAGTCCATCCCGCCGATCCGGCCCCGTTCGTCATCGAGGAATATGTCCGCTGGTCCGACGTGGACTTCGCGGGCATCATCTTCTACGGCTCCTACGTGCGCCTGTTCGAGATCGCCGAGACGGAGCTCTTCCGGGCGGCCGGCCTTCCCTACGGAACGATGTTCGACACGCTCGACATCTTCCTCCCACGGGTCCAGGTCCACACGGAATTCCTGGAGCCCACGCGCCTCGACGACAGCCTGAAGATCGCGGTGTACATCGGCCGCGTCGGCCGGCGGTCGCTGACCATGAACTTCGAGGTGCTCCTGAGCCCGGCGGGCCGGCACTGCGCGCATGGGCACCTGGTCTTGGTCTGCACCGATCGCACTTCGATGAAGTCCCGCTCCCTCCCGACGGTGCTCCTGGAGAAGCTGGCACCCTTCACCCTGTCGGCGGAACGTGCCCGGGCTCAGCTCGGGATCGCCCCGCCACCCGTCCGATGATCCGGGTGTTCGCCGCGAGCGTTCTGATGGGCCTGGCGGTGGGCTGTCGGCCAGCCGGCTCCACCTTCGAGGCCCGGTGGACCGGGGCGGATTCCGGCGGCATGACCGGGCGGAGCACGGCGACCTGGTGCGCGCCGGCGCGCCGTCTGGAGATCCAGGGACTGCACGGCGACAGCGGGATCATGCTCGTCGCGTACCCCGCGGACACCGCCTGGTCCGGCAGGTATCCCGTCTTCCGAGCCGGGGTGGACTCCGTGACCCGACCGGTCGCCGCCGCGGCGGCCCGCTGGTTCGGACTGTCCGAGATCGTCGGGTACGGCAGCACGGGGGGGTGGGTCGAGCTGGAGCGGGGCGCGGACGGTCGGCTCTCGGGGTCGTTCGAGGTGGACCTCGCCCGTCAGGGCCTGGCTGCGCCGCTCCGGCTGGAGGGACGGCTCGCCTCCGTGCCCGTGGTCCCCGCGCACTTCGACTGCCGCGTGGCCGGGGACTCCGCCCCCGCGGGCCCCGCCGGTGACACGGTGCTACCTTAGTACACATGGATTCCAACTACTATCGGCGCGGGTTCGGGCTCAAGAAGGAGATCGCGGGGACGCTGGCCGCAGACTACCACAGCGGGATCGTGGACCTCGTGCGTGCCTCGGGGAATGCGCTCGCCGTGGACGGCCTGCGCTTTCACCTCGCGAAGGAGCTCGGCTTCTGCTACGGGGTGGATCGGGCGGTGGAGTACGCGTACGAGACCCGCACGAAATTCCCGGACCGCCGCTTGCACCTCGTGGGGGAGATCATCCACAACCCCCACGTCAACGCCAAGATGCGCCAGATGGGCATCAACTTCCTGAGCCATGCGGAAGACGGCGCCTTCGACTTCTCGGGGCTCACGCCGGAGGACGTGGTGATCCTGCCGGCCTTCGGGGTGACGGTGGAGGATTTCGCGCGGCTCCAGGACATCGGCTGCGTCCGGGTGGACACCACCTGTGGGTCCGTGCTGAACGTCTGGAAGCGGGTCGAGGCGTATGCTCGAGACGGCTACACGGCGATCGTGCACGGCAAGCACTACCACGAGGAAACCAAGGCCACCGTCAGCCAGGTGACCAAGCACCCCGGCGGCCAGTATCTCGTCGTGCTGAACATGGCCGAGGCTCTCGAGGTGTGCGGCTTCATCGAGCACGGGGGGGACGCCGCGGCGCTGGCGCAGCGGTTCCACGCCTGCGTCTCGCCGGGCTTCGACTTCACGCGCGACCTCAGCCGGGTGGGGATCGCGAACCAGACCACCATGCTCTCAACCGAGAGCCTGGCGATCGCGGAAGAGTTCCGCCAGGCGATGGTGCGGCGGTTCGGCGCCGAGGCGCAGGACCAGCACTTCCGGACCTTCGACACGATCTGCTCGGCCACCCAGGAGCGACAGGACGCCGTGTTGGCGCTCTTGGAGGAGCCGCTCGACGTGATGGTCGTGGTGGGCGGCTACAACTCGAGCAACACCTGCCACCTCGCCGCCCTCTGCGTGAAGCAGGGGGTCCGGACCTTCCACATCGAGGACGCCGCCTGCATCGACCCGACGACCGGCACGATCCGCCACCAGCCGGTGCGGACGAAGCAGGAAGAGGTCGTGCCGGCCTGGCTCGGCCGGGTGAAGCGCATCGGTCTCACCGCGGGGGCCTCCACGCCCAACAACAAGATCGGCGAGACGATCGCCCGGATCTGCGAGACGGCCGGCGTGGATCTGCAGCGGGTGATGTCGGCTCCCGCCGAGTAGGACGGCGCCGGCACGGCGAGGATGGGCATCCGGCAGCGCACCGTGGCCGGGATTCCCGCGGTCGGTCTCACTACCCACGATCTGGAGCTGTTGGCGACCCCCGCCGAGGGCGGGCGGCTCGTCCACCTCCGCCGCCGCCGGGGGCGCGAATGGCTTCGCCAGGCCGAGCCGGCCCCGGCCGAATCCGAGGACCCCGCCGGCGGGTGGACGGAGTGGCTCTCCGCTGTCGAGCGGCCCGGAGCCGCGCCGTGGGAGATCGCCGGCGCCCGCTGGGACGCCTCCGCCCACGAGGATGCCGAGGGGGTGACCCTCACGGTGCAGGTGCGGAGCGGGCCCGTCCTGACCTGGCGTCGGGAGGTGACCCTGGAGCACAGTGGCCCGGTCGTCCGGGTTCGCCACGAGCTCACCAACCAGGGCTCGGCCCCCGTCGCGTTCCATTGGCATTCGCGGATCGATCTGCTCACCCAGCCGGGCGCCCGGCTGGCGCTCCCGGTCGAGCACCTACAGGTCACCGCCGTCCGCGGGCGGGGGGACCTGGGTTCGGGCGACCGGCTGCGCTGGCCGCCGCCGGCTCCGCCGCCCGGGTCGGGCGAGTGGCGGCTCACCGCCTGGGCCCCATGGCCCTCGGGAGGGCTCGTCGTCCTCGCCGACCGCTCATCCGGAGAGCGACTCGAGGTGGAGCCTGGGGAGGGCCTCGGGCTCGGGATCGACTTGGGCCGGCGGGATCGGTCCAGGGCCGACGGGGCGTCGTGGGACCGCCTGGCGCTGCTGCCTTCGGTCGGAGACCCCGCGCTGCCCGGGTCTCCGGCAGCGCGACGAGGGCCCGGCTCGGCCCTTGGCCCGGGCGAGCGCCG
>JBFIUJ010000014.1:0-15637 GCA_041607595.1 Gemmatimonadales bacterium
CCGATCAGGGCGACATCGACCCCGAGGAACTCGCTCCAGCGACTCAGCTGGACCGTCTCGCAGCCCCCGGCCCCGCAGGCGAGGACCCCGATCAGGCCGAGCTTGTAGAGGTAGAGGTAGGTGGCGACGAGCATCCCGATGAGGCTGAGCAGCGCCACCCCCATCCGCCACCTCATGGGCGCGCCGGGGACAGGGAATCCACGATGGCCTTGACCTGATCCGAGCTCATGTTGGAGTAGAGCCGGCCGCCGATGAGAAACGTGGGCGTCCCGTTGACGCCGAGGCTCGCGCCCAGCAGGCGGCTC
This sequence comes from Gemmatimonadales bacterium, assembly GCA_041607595.1. Taxonomy (GTDB): domain Bacteria; phylum Gemmatimonadota; class Gemmatimonadetes; order Gemmatimonadales; family GWC2-71-9; genus JBFIUJ01. The sequence goes on from JBFIUJ010000014.1 coordinate 306, forward strand.
CCCTCGATCCGCCCCGCATAGCGCGCGCTCGTCATGCAGTCATCGTACCGGTCCAGGTCCAGTCCCACCTCCCGGGCGTAGTCCCGGAAGAGCCCGCTGGCGCTCTCCTTCGGGTACCAGTCCGCGTGCCCGGCGAAGATCCGCTCGTGCTGGACCCAGTACTTCCCCTGCTCGTCGGCGCAGGCGGTGGAGTGGGCCGCCAGGCGCGCATGCCGATGGGCCTGGTCGAGCGGGTAGTCGCGGACGATCCAGCGGACCCGGCCGGTCTGGATGAGACGGCGCTTCACGTCGGGAAACTGGATCGCGGCGAAGGCCTGGCATCCCGGACACTGGTAGTCCAGGTACTCGATGATCTCGACCGGCGCACTGTCCGAGCCCAGCACGTAGCCTCGGAAGCCCGCGGTGTCCGAGGCCAGCACGGCGACATTCGCCGGGATGCTGACCGTCTTACGGCTGGATACCAGGTAGCCCAGCACCCCGACCCCCACGATCCCCACGACCCCCAGGCCGATGTAGAAGCCCTTCAGTCCCCCGTCTTGCGCCGCCATGGCTCGTCGTCCTCCGGTTCGTCGAACAGCTCCGGCTCCGTCGCCTCGTGGACGATCCGCCGATGCTCAGCGGCCTCCGGGCTGTCGTAGGTGGATCGCACTTCATAGTGGAAGAGCTCGGAGCGGGCCTCGCCCAGGAGCCGAAGCAGCTCCGGCACCCCGGCGAAGAGTCGTCCGGCCCGATCGAGCTCCTGGATGCGGGCCGCAAGCCGCCGCAACAGGGCCTGGAGCCGCCCGGCCCGGTCGTCGTCGTAGATCTGATCGTGGTCCGCCATCCCAGCCGTTCCTCGAAGTCCGCCGCGCCGCCACCCGGCAACGCCGGCACGCAATCTAACAGCGCCATCCCCGCGTCGCGCTCGGGCCGGCCATTTGCACGAAAGAGTGCAAGGCTGTATACTTCCCCCGTCAAACGAGCCTTTACTGCTCATCGGATAAGGATGGTGCATGACTAAGAAGAGAGCCCCGCGGTCTTCCTCCACCCCCCCTTCCTTCGATCAGGCGCGCGACGAGTTGTTTAGCCACATCCTGCGATGCGGCGTCATCGACGCGGCCCCGGTTCACCAGAAGGACTGGTTCGACGACACCATGCAGTACCTCGCCGATCGGTACCTCGATCTGGGTCAGGACGAGTTCGCCCAGCTTCGACTCCTCGGCGAGAACTACTGTCAGCCGGTCGTCCAACGGGGAGTGGAGACGGTCGGGTCCGCGGCGGAGTAGGCGCACCCCGCAGGATGAGTCGCCCCGGGCCCCGGCCCGGGGCGATCTCGCAACCCCCTCAGCGCCCGAGCCGGTGACGTCGCCACCGATGGAACGCTGCGACCCGCACCCCTCCTCCCACGCCGACTTCCAGGCCCCACCCCGCCCTGGCTCCGGGCGAGGCTTCCACCCCGAGCAACAGGACCACGTAGCCCTCCGTCGCTCCCGCCCGAGCGAGCGCCAGCCCGCCGCCGGCGTACCACCCGAGGCCGGTTCGCGCCGAGGGCTGGAGCAGAAAGTGCGCGAGGGCCTCCCCGCGCCCCGCCACGGCGCCGCCGGACACACCCACGCCCGCCGAGGCCTGCAGGCGCAGGCGCTCCAGCGGGCGGAAGCCGACACTGGGCCCGACCACGGCGACGGTCGTGCGCCCCGCGGTGGCGAGGCCGTGGAGGCCGATCTCGCGGGCGCCCTGGCCCCGCGCGCCGGAGGGGACCGCCACCAGGAGGCCCACCGCCAGCGCGGTGCGCGCCAGGGCCCGCACTACCCGAGCTCGATCTCGTAGTCGAGCTGCACGTCCGCGGCGAGGGTGTGCACCACCGAGCAGTACTTCTCCAGGGAGAGGTCGATCGCGCGCCGGGCCTTGGCCTCGTCCAGCCCTTCCCCCTGCAGGTGGAACCGCAGCCGGAGGCTGAGGTAGCGACGCGGCGCTTCCTCTCGCCGGTCTCCCTCCGCGGTGACGCGCAGCCGCTCGAGCCGGACTCGCATCTTTTCCAAGATCAGCACGACGTCGCTGGCGGAGCACGCCGCCACAGCCAGGAGCAGCTGCAGCATCGGGCCGGGGGCGGCGGCGTTGTCCCCGTCGATGGTGATCCAGGGCCCGCCCTCTTCGCCGCCCTCGAACCGGAGTCCTTCTCGCCACTCGAGCGTGGCCCGCTTCGTTTCACGACTCATGGCTGCTCCCGAGCGTCCGAGGATGTCAGACCGGGCGGCCTTCGACCTCTGCCACCCGGCGGTAGTCCCAGATGGCGTAGAGGGCGACCGCGGCGGTCGCCCATGCGAGGGGGCGGAGCAGGACCGACTCGGCCAGAAACGCCACCAGGGTCAGCATCTGGCCGACGGTCACCGCCTTGCCGCCCACCCGGGCCGGGATGGTCGTGGCCCGGCCGAGCACCGCCATGCCGAGGAAGGCCGCCGCGGCCACGACATCGCGGAGCAGGACACCGAGAATCTCATACGGGGCCAGCGCACCGGAGAACGCCACGACGCCGAACGCAGCCACCATGAAGAGCTTGTCCGCCACCGGATCGAGGATCGCGCCGATCCGGGATCCCCCCCGGCGCCGCGCCAGGTAGCCGTCCAAGAGATCGGTGGCCCCGGCCACGACCAGCGCGGCGAACCGCCACCCGGCGTGGGGCACCACGACGAACAGGACCGCGAGCGGAATCCGCATCGCAGTGAGCGCGTCCGCCAGCGTGAAGCGCGCGCGACCTTGCTCCCCCGATTGGCCGGGGCTACCTTCGGTCATCCTTCCCCCTCGGGCTGGCCAACCCATGGATCTCACCCTGCTCCGGAGCACGGCGCTGTTCGCGGACCTCGATGAGGGCGAGCTCGCCCGGGTCGCAGAGATCTGCCGGGAACAAACATACAAGCCGGGCCAGACGATCTTCAAAGAGGGCGAGCCCGGAAACCGGCTCTACGTGATCCTCTCGGGCGACGTGCGCATCAGCCGCACCGTGCCGGGCGCGGGGGAGGAGGCGCTCGCCATCCTGGCCAAGGGCGCCTGCTTCGGCGAGATGTCCGTGTTCGACCGCTCCGAGCGCTCGACCGACGCATTCGCGAACAGCGGCTGCACCCTCCTCACCATCGCGCGGCCCGACTTCGAGATGCTCCTCGACTTCAACCGCGACATCGCCTACAAGGTCCTCTGGTCCGTCGTCCGCCTCCTCTCGACGAGGCTCCGCGCCACCAACGACAACCTGAGGTCCCTCCTTGCCATGTCGATGTTCTGAGTGTCATCGACGTTCCAGCATCACATTGCGCGGCTGTCCGGCATCGCCGGCAGCCGCTTGACCGATCTGGACATGCTGCCCGCGGCGGTGGTCGCCGCGGCAGCCGCCGTGGGGCTCAACGCCTCCGGTGCCCCGGTGATCCGGGACTCCCCGGTCGGGGCCGTGGTCGCGCTGCTCGGCTCCAACGGTCATCTCGTGCTCCACGCCCGTCCCGACGAAGGCTCCTGCGTGCTCGACCTGCTGTCCCCGGGGTCGGGAAACATCCGGCGCGGCGTGGAGGTGATCGCGCGCCGGCTCGGGGCGACGGACACTGCGCCCCTGGCGCCTTCCCCGCCCCCGGGCGGACCCTAGCGTCCCCCCCCGCTCCCACGAACCACCCCCTCCGCCCGCCGGGCGGGGTCCAGCGACCTGCGGGCCACCTCCCAGACCGCCTCGGCGGTCACTGAGCGATAGGCCTCGACCGTCTCCTCCAGCTCCGCCAGCCCGCCTCCCACCAGCCAGGCCTCCGCGATCTCCGATGCCACGCTCGCGGCCGTCTGCCGGTGCACCTCGGTCTGCCCCGCAAGGTACTGCGTGGCCCGCGCCAGCTCTTCCGCCGCGGGCGGGGCATCGACGAAGGCGTGGAGCTCCTCGAGCATGGCCGCCCTGGCCTCCTGCTCCCGTTCGGGCGAGGTGGCGATGTAGGTCGCCAGCGCCCCGGCTCGACCGCGCTGCCACGCCGTGCCCATCACGGTGTAGGCGAGCGAGCGCCGCTCCCGCAGCGCCTCGAACAGCCGGCCGCCGAGGCCGCTCGCGATGGCCGCCCAAACGTCCGCCGCATGGCGCATCGGGTCGCCGCGGCTTGGCCCGGGGAAGAGCATCGCCAGCGCAGTCTGGGCCTTCTCCCGACGCTCGCTCCGCTCCGCCGCCGCGTCGGGTATCCAGGGATCACGGGGACCGCGGGAACGGGGCGCCACCCCGGGGAGCCCGTCGAAGACGCCGGCGAGCATGTCGGCGAGTGGCTCCGCCTCGATATCGCCCACCGCCACGACCGTCCAACGGCCCGCGAGCACCGTGTCTCCGTACCAGCCTCTCACCGCCGCCTGGTCCAGGTCGGCCAAGGTCTCCGCCAGACCGGAGACCGGCCGGCCGTACCCCCGATCGCCGAACGCGGCGGCGAAGGCCAGCTGGAAGGGATACCGGAACGAATCGTCGGCCACCTGTCGCGCCTCTTCGATCAGCAGCGCCCGCTCGGTCACCACGTGCTCGGGCTCATGGGCCGGGGCCAGCAGCACCCGCCAGAGGAGCGCCGCTGCCTCGCCCAGCCGCTCCGGCAGCAGGCCGAGGCCGAGACCCACCCAGTCGTGCGCGAGGGTGAGGCCCAGGCTGCCGCCCAGCCGCTCCGCGGCGAACGCCAGCTCGGTGGCGTCCATGCCGGCCGCGCCGCGCAGCAGGCTCCGCATCGCGAGGGCCCCTATGCCCGCCTGCTCCGGCGCCTCCGCCCCGGCCCTGGCCACGTGCACGCCGAGCGAGGCGACCGGAGCCCCCGGCTTGGGCAGGAGCAGGAGGTCCGCCCCCGACAGGGGGACGTGAAGCACGCCGCTCTGGAGGCGGCCGCTGCGGCGTAAGGGCGGCGGCGGCGTCACCGGTGCGCGCCGCACGACCCGCGGAGGGGTGGGGACCGCTTGCGCTGCGGTGCGGAGCAGCTCCACCGTGAGGTCCTCTCCGACGCCGTCCGGAAGGTAGGCGACCCCCGCGACGGCCTCCGGCCGCAGGTGCCGACCGACCGCCTCGCGCACCGCCTCCGCGTCGATCGTCCGGAGGCGCTCGTACTCCTCCTCCAGCAGGTCGATGTCGCGCAGCGCCTCGGCGGACGCCAGCGCCGCCGCCCGACCGTCCACCGACTCCAAGTGGCGAGCCCAGCGCGTGAGGACGAGCGTACGGGCGCGCTCGAGGTCGTCCGCCGGGAGCCCGTGGTGCGCGAGCCGGGAGACGCAGCCGAGCGCCGCGGCCACGACGTCCGCGAGCCTGGCGGCGTCGAACTCCGCGTGGACATGAAAGACGCCCACCTCGGTGGGCGCGTGATGGTAGGCCGTGGCCGAGGTGGCGAGCCCGGTGTCGCGCAGCGCTCCGTAGAGCCAGCCCCCCCGCCCGGCGCCGAGGACCGCCGCCCCGAGCTCGAGGGCCGGCGCGTCGGGATGCAGCGGCTCCACCCCACGCCACCCGAGGCCGAGATGCGCCTGCATCACGTCGCCGCGGAGCGTGCGGGCCCGCTCGCCCTCCCGGGGAGGCTCGACCGGCGAGGGGCCGATCGCGCCGTTTCCGGCCGACCAGTCCGCGTACTTCTTGCGCACCAGGGCCACCGCCTCGCCCGGGTCCACGTCCCCCACCACCGCCACGATCGTCCGCTCCGGCGCGTAGCGTGACGCGTAGTAATCCCAGACGTCGTCACGGGTGAAGCGCGCGAGGTCCGCCTCTCGCCCGATGCGCCAGCGTCGGATCCGGTGTCGGTCGAAGAGGACCTCGTGCACCGTCTCGGCCGTCACCGCTCCGGGGGTGTCGAGCTTGCGCTTCGCCTCCTGGATGATCACCTGGAGCTCCCGGGAGAGCTCGTCGGGGTCGATCAGGCAGTGGCGCAGGGCATCTGCCTGGATGTCGACCGCCGGGACGAGCCCGCCCGCGGGGAGCACGACGTAGTACATCGTGTAGTCGTAGGACGTGCCCGCGTTCAGGTAGCCGCCGGCCGCCTTGGTCTCGCGCGCGATCTCGCCCACGCCCCGGGTCGGCGTGCCCTTGAAGTACATGTGCTCGAGCACGTGGGAGATCCCCACCCAGTGGTCGGGCTCGTCGAAGAAGCCGGCCCGCACGTAGGTGACGACCCCGACCACCGGCGCCGTGCTGAGTCGCTGCACCAGGACCGTGAGGCCGTTCGGCAGCACCTCGCGCACGACGCCGGCCGTCCAGCGGCGGCCGGCGGCGGGCGGGAGAACGGATGGCAGGGTGACGTGCTCCTTCGCGGGAGTCATGGCAACGGCGACGGCGGAGAGATCCGGCGGGGGACCGGCGCCCGGCCCGGGCGAGCCTAGCGCAGCGTCATTGGAGGATCCGGAGGACGCCGGCCTCGGCGCTTCCGCGGATGAAGGCCTCGATGTCGGTCACCGGGATCACGATGCCCGTCTCGGTCTGCCCCCGCCGCGCCAGGCCCAGCATGAACTCGCCGAGCGAGGCGTGCGCCCACTCCACATCGGCGTCCTTCATCTGGACCAGGATTTCCTCCCAGGTCCCCTTGTAGACGTGCCCGGAGAGCGTCGCCACGGAGTGGTGATCCCCGACCACGGGACGCCGCTGCATGGCCTGGAGCTCGGTGAGCAGCGTGCCGAAGAGCTCGAGCTGGTTCGGGTCCCGGACCGTGCCGTCCGGCTGTTGGGCCTCGACCTCAGCCAGGAGCATGTCGATCGCGTCGGGCTCGCCGGCGATCTCGCCCAGGCGGGCGATCCAGGGCGTGAGCTCGGGATCGTTCTCCGGCAGGTGGTAGAGGGTCCGCTTGAGCTCCACGTAGCGCCACAGGGCCAGCTCGTCGAAATGCTCCTCCGGCGCGGTGCGCTCCAGATGGTGCAGGGCGGCCTCAGACTCGCCTCGGTCGTACAGCATGTTGGCGAGGTAGGTCCGCGCCTCCGGGTAGTCGGGGTCGATCGCCAGGGCGCGGCGGAGCCAGTAGAGGGCCCCGCTCTCGTTCCCCAGGCGGTGGGAAGCGTAGCCCACGCAGGCCGAGGCCTCGGGCGAGTCGGGGTGGGCCGTGACGGCAAACTCGAAGTAGCGATGGGCCTGGGCCAGGAGCCCCTCCCGGAAGAGCGCCCGCCCGATCTGCAGCATCAGCTCGTGGTCGTCCCGGAAGCCGAGCTGGAGGATGCGCTCGTACGCGGCGAGGGCCCCGCCGCGTTGCCCCAGCTTCAACAGCGTCTCGGCGTAGCCGGCCAGCGCGTCCTCGTGGTCCGGGTCCAGGTCCAGGGCGCGCTCGAAGCTGCGGCGGGACCACGCCACCTCTTCACGAGCGAGGTAGGCGTAGGCCGAGCCGATGTGGAGCTCGACACACTGGGGATACAGCGAGAGCCCCTCCTTCAGGAGCTCCAGGGCTTCGTCGTATCGGCCTTCGTTGTAGAGTTGGTGGGCGTGTTCGTCGAATTCGTCGGAGCTCAGAAAGCGATCCGACATCGGCAAATCTCCCCTGGGCGGTGTGCAATAAGGTAGGGGTTTGTGCCGGCGCGATCAAGCACCGCACCCCACGTCTTCACTCCACGGGCCCGCAGGATGCCAGCCGCTCGACCGCGATATGCTGCTCCACCCGCAGCCGCACCGCCTGCCGGACCACCGGCCCGGGCGCGATGGAGGTCTCCACCACGATCCTCCGATGCCACGCGCGCGGGCCGCTCCCGGACTCCCACCACGCGGTCGCCTCCTCCTCCTCCGTCCGGATGCCGTCCTGCTCGCCCTGGGCCAGGGGCGTGGTGCCCTCCCGGCGCCGGATGAGCCGGACCCCCACCCACGCTCCACCCGCAGCGGCGCTGTCCGGAAGCCGCTCGAAGCGCGCGCCATCGGCGGCGGAGGCCTGCTCCCCCACCGCCAGCGCGGCCTCCGGCGATCGAGGGAAGAAGTCGTCCAACGCGCGGCGGAGGTCGGTCACCTCCAACACCTCGTCCGGGACGAACGGCGTCGCCTCCGCGCGGTACTGGCCGGCGGGGGTCAGATGCCCGCGGTATCGGCCGCCGAGGAGGCCGTCCGTGTCCGGGACGAGCGTGCCCTCGGGAGCCTCCCGCGAGACGGCCAGGGTGTCGTACCACGCCTCGATGGCGATCTCGCCGACGCGCGGCGCGGCCCGAACCTGGAGCACGCCCGCGCGCCGCACCGTCTCGCGCCGGTCGCCCCCGCCCAGCTGGGTGTGCACCTCGGTGAGCACCATTTCGCGGAAGGTGGCGCAGGCGAGGTCGGGCGCGCGATACGCCGGTGCCACCTGACCCCGGGCCGGCGCCGGAGAGACCGTTGCGGCGACCAGGACCAGCGCCGCGACCCCTCCATGCCAGCGGCGCAGGTCAGGCCTCGTGCATGAACGGATAGCGGTAGTCTCGCGCGGGGACGAACGTCTCCTTGATGCTGCGGGGCGAGACCCAACGGAGGAGATTCAGCACCGAACCCGCCTTGTCGTTGGTCCCGCTCGCCCGGCCGCCACCGAAGGGCTGCTGCCCCACCACCGCACCGGTCGGCTTGTCGTTCAGGTAGAAGTTGCCGGCGGCGTGGCGAAGTCCGCGCTCGGCATCGGCCAGGGCCCGCCGGTCCCGGGCGAACACCGCTCCGGTGAGCGCGTAGGGGCCCGTGCGGTCCACCAGGGACAGGGTCTCCGACCACTGGGACGCGGGATACACGTAGGTCGCGAGCACCGGCCCGAAGATCTCCTCGCACATGAGCCGGTAGGTCGGGTCCTCCACCTGGACCAGCGTCGGCTCGATGAAGTACCCGGCCGTCCCGTCCGAGCCGCCGCCGGCGAGCACCGTCACGCCGGCGTCACGCTTGGCCGCCTCGAGATAGCCGGCGATCTTGGTGAACGCCTTCTGGTCGATCACCGCGCCCAGGAAGTTCCGGAAGTCGGCGACGTCGCCCATCGTGAGGCTCTCGATCATCCCCACGACCCGCTCCCGCAGCGTGGGCCAGAGGACGTCGGGCACGTAGGCCCGGGATGCCGCGCTGCACTTCTGTCCCTGGTATTCGAACGCTCCCCGCACCATGGCTACGGCCAGCGCGTCCACGTCCGCGCTCTCGTGGGCGACGATGAAGTCCTTCCCGCCCGTCTCGCCGACCAGGCGAGGATACGCACGGTACTGCTCGAGCGACCCCGCCACCCGCTTCCAGAGGGACTGGAACACCTCGGTGGATCCGGTGAAGTGGATCCCGGCGAGTGCCGGATCCGCCAGCAGGAGGTCGGTCACCTGGGTGGCCTTGCCCGGGAGGAAGTTGATCACGCCCGGCGGCAACCCGGCCTCTTCCAGCAAGCGGTAGACGTAGTAGTTGCTGAGGGCGGCGCTGGCGGCCGGCTTCCATACGGCCACGTTGCCCATCAGGGCGGGGGCGGTGGGGAGGTTGCCCCCGATAGCCGTGAAGTTGAACGGCGTGATCGCGTAGACGAAGCCCTCCAGCGGGCGATGATCCGTGCGGTTCCACGTGCCCGGACCCGAGGTCGGCTGCTCCGCGTAGATCCGCTCGGCGAAATGCACGTTGAACCGCAGGAAGTCGATCAGCTCGCAGGCGCTGTCGATCTCGGCCTGGTAGGCCGTCTTGCTCTGGCCCAGCATGGTGGCGGCATTCACCGTCTGCCGCCACGGACCCGCCAGCAGATCCGCCGCCCGGAGAAACACGGCGGCACGATCCTCGAACCGCAGGTCGGCCCAGGCGCGCTGGGCTTCCACCGCCGCCCGGATGGCCGCGTGGATCGTCTTCTCGTCGGCCTGGTGGACCTTGGCCAGGACCCGACAGTGGTCGTGGGGAGCGACGACGTCCACCGTCTTCCCGGTGCGGATCTCCTTCCCGCCGACGATCACCGGGATCTCCAGCGTGCGGCCGCTCATCTCCTGGAGGGCCGCCTTCAGCGCGGTGCGCTCCGCGCTCTCCGGGGCGTACGCGAGGACGGGCTCGTTGCGGGGGGCGGGGATGTTGGGCGTGCCACTCATGGTCGGGATGGGGGTTGGGGCTCTGGATCGGCGGCCGTCATTCGACGGCGGCCCGGGCACGGAGATTAGACCCCCGCCCGGAGCGAAGCAACCGCGAGGCTCTGCCGCCTCACCGGTCCACGAGATCCGCCAGCGCCTTCGGGGGCGCCTCCGGCCCCCGGACCATCGCCCGGGGGAGCACTTGGAGCCCGGCCTCCTCGAGGATGCGGCTTCCTTCCGCCGAGAGCGCGAAGCGCACGAAGGCTGCGGCCAGCTCGGGGCTCGGGGCCCCCCGGGGGATCGCGACCGCGTAGACGATGGGAGAGCCGCGGATCGTCACCGAGTCGGCTCCGGCGCGCCGCCCGCCGGGCACCCGGATCGAGGCGCGGGCGTAGGTCTCGGCGTGGGCCGGGTCGCCCAGGTTGATCGCCGCCGGCAGCCGCACGAAGGAGAGCCCGTGCGCCCGCGCCACCGAGAGGTACTCCCAGGCGAAGTCGAGCTCTCCCACCTGCAGCAGCGCGACCAGGTCGGCGCTCTTGGGCCGCACGAAGCGCCGCTCCGATCGGGCCGCGAGCCGGACTCCCAGCCCCGGCGATCCGAAGTGGCGCTCCGCCAGCTGGAACACCAAGAAGGTGCGGTAGCCCGCCGGGTCCACGGCCGGATCGGCGTGCCCCCACCGCACCTCCGGCCGGAGCAGCACCTCGGGCCAGGTGTCGGGTCCGACCACGAGGCCCCGGGGAGGGCGACCGGCGTACGCCAGCACCATCTCGTTGGCGGCGAAGAGCGCGTACCAGCCCGCGTATCGCGGCACCAGCAGGGCCGGGAATACCTCGTGATCGGCGAGCGCGATCACGTCGGGGATCTTGCCCAGCTCGGTGAGCTTGCGGGCCGCCTCCAGGCTGCCGGAGTGCTCCTGCACCACGCGCACGCCGGGCGCCTGGCGCTCGAAGGCCTGGGAGAGCCGCCGGAAGGGAATGGCCAGACTCCCGGCGTTGTACACGACGACTTCCCCCGCCGGGATCTGTTGCGCGGCCAGCGGCATGACCCCCGGCAGCAGGGCCAGCCCGGCGGCGACCGCCAGCCGGGCCAGGCGGCTATCCACTGGGGGGAGCGGCCAGCGCCTCGCGCACCGCGCGGGTGAGGTCTTCGGGGTGGAAGGGCTTGCTGAGGAAGCCGACGGCGCCCTTGGCGAGGAGCTCCTCCTCCAGGCCGTCCCCGGGGCTGGCGGTCATGATCAGGATCGGCACGCCCTGGGTGCGGGACGATCGCTCGAGCCGATCCCACACCTGCAGACCGCCTCCGGCTGGCATCTGGAGATCGAGCACGATCAGATCCGGCGGGTCCCGCTGGGCGAACATGGACCCCTGCATCGCATCGTAGGCGACGCTCACTTGGTATCCGGCGCGACGCAAGGCAGCCGCCGCCAGCTCCACCGTGACCCGGTCGTCTTCGATGATCAGGATCTTATGGGCGGTCATTGGCGGCCGAAGTAGGGAGCGGCGCTGGGGGAGGCGAGACGGCAACTGAAGGATGGAACGCCAGCGAGCCCCGTCAAGGGCGGAGCGGAACGCCGTTAGAACTCGACGCGCCAGGCCACCGCGGCGGCCGCTGGTCCGACCAGGACGGCGGGCGCGCGCAGCCCGAAGACGCGCCACCGTCCGCCCGCCAGCTTGGCGGACACGACTCCCACCGCGGCGCCCGCGACCACGTCGCTGAGCCAGTGCCGGCGATGATGGATGCGCGACCACCCCGTGGCCGTGGCGGCGGCGTAGAGGCCTACGGAGGCCCAGCCGTTGTCGATCTCGTCGGCCAGCGCCGTGGCCAGGGCAAAGGCCATGGCCGTGTGCCCGGACGGCATCGAGGTCCGCCCCGAGAGCGGATCCCAGTCGTCGGCGTCGTACCCCTCGTTCGGCCGGCCCCGGCCCAGGCCGAGCTTGGCGATGTTCGTGGCCGCGCCGGCGAGGGCGAGCGAGGCGGCGATCCGGCCGCCGGCCCGAGTCACCTCGGGCCGGTCCGCCACGAGGCCGGCCAGGACCACGCCCCCGGCCACGCTGAGGTACACCTCGGGCTGGCCCAGGCGCCGGGCCACCCCGGCGACCCCCGCGGACGTGGACGGATTCCCCTGCAGGGCCTCGGTGATCGGCTCGTCCACCAACACCAGTAGCCCCACTCCTCCCACCGCGAGGGCCCCGTGCCACCACCGGACGGACGGCGCCCCGGCCTCCTGCGCCTGCAGCGCGCCGTGGGGTGCCGCGAGCGCGACGACGAGCCAGAGCCACGCGATCGCCCGAGCCGCGCCGTGGTGCGGCGCGCACGGGGAAGCGAGATGGCGCATGCGTCGATCCCGGTGTGGAGTGCGTGGGAGTGGGCTGCCCTCCAGGGCGCGGGTCTGCCGCGCGATTGGGCAATCGGCCCCTGAACAGTTATTGTTGTCTGCGGTTTCGGCAAGACGCGGGCCGCGCGCCGGGCCGCCGCCAACCCATCCCGACCAGATTCCCGAGGTGCCGATGCCGCGCAGCTGTGGTGTGCTCCTGCTCGCCGTCCTCGTGGCCGGCTGCCCGAGCTACGACCGCTACACACCCCTGGTGGACCAGGATGGCCTGGTCCCCGCAGACCAGTATGCCCAATACGGCCGAGAGCAGGCGCAGGCCGTGGCCATCGGGCGGGAGTTCGGGGCCGCCCTCGCGGGGCACTCGCCCGAGGCGTACGCCGCCCAGGTGGACGCCGCCCTGGCCTACGCCAGAGGGCTGCCCGACGTCACCGAGGTCGCGGCCGACACCGTCGGGCACCGCTTGACCGTCACCTTCCGGAGCGGCTGGCGGACGGCGGTCCTGCCGATTCGGGACGGCAAGCGCGGAGCGGACACGCCGGGGGTGCCGTCCGCCCCGTGAGCGCCGGGGCGACGTCGTCGGGCTGCGTCCAGGTGACGGTGACGGCGCCCGAGCGGGACGAGGCGGAACGGATCGCCCGTACGGTCGTGGAGGAACGCCTGGCCGCCTGCGCCCAGGTCCACGGTCCCGTCACCAGCACGTTCTGGTGGGAGGGACGGATCGACTCCGCCCAGGAGTGGTACTGCCACCTGAAGACATCCATCGAGCGCGTCCCGGCCCTCACCGAGCGGATCCGGTCGCTCCACGCGTACGACACGCCAGAGATCATCGCCGTGCCGATCGTGGACGGCAGCGACGCGTATCTCCGCTGGGTGCGGGAGACGGTCACGAGCTAGGTAGACCGTCGCAGGGCCGCCCCGAAGCTCCAACCCCATGGGAGTGTGCCGCATGACCGAGCCGACTGCCGAACAGAAGCCCCCCTCCGTGTGGGAGGATCTCCTCGAGATCTTCGTCGCGCCCAGCGCCGTCTTCACGCGGTGGACCGACCGGTTCTCCCTCGTGCCCGTACTGGTGCTGACCGTGCTCATGGGCGTGCTCTTCATGGGAACCAAGGGCGCGCTGCAGCCCATCTTCGACGCCGAGTTCACCCGCGGCGCCGAGGCGGCCATGAAGGCCAACCCGCAGGTCACGGCGGAGATGATGGAGAGCCAGCGCGCCCTGACCGAACGGCTCGGCGTCGTCTTCCTGATGATCTTCACGCCGATCACGATCCTCGTCGTCAGCGCCCTCCTGTGGATCTCCGGGAAGCTGGTCGGCGCCAAGCAGGCCTTCAAGGCCGCCTTCATGGTGGTCAGCTTCGGCTACTTCCCTCGGCTGGTCGAGATGATCGTCGCGGGGATCCAGGGCCTGTTGCTCCCGGAGGAGTCGCTCTGGGGGCGGGGCGCCGTGAGCCTGGGCGTGGCCAGGTTCCTTGGCTCGGACGCCGCCCCCATCCTCGGCGCCCTGACCCTGCGGATGGACGTCTTCACCATCTGGATCACCGTGCTGTTCGCGATCGGCCTCAAGGTGACCGGCAAGGTGACCATGGGGCAGGCCTCGATCGCCGCCGGAATCGTCTGGGTGCTGGGTGCGCTCCCCGGCCTGCTCCAGGCCTCACGCATGGGCGGGTGACCGCATGACGCGGAGAACGCTCGTCACGCTCGCCGTGGTACTGGGGTTCGTCGCCCTGCTCCTCTATTCCACCCTCAGTAGCCAACGGGCCACCTGCACCGTGGTGGTCGAGTTCGGAGGTCGGCAGAATACCGCCACCGCCTCGGCGGCCACCGAGGCGGAGGCGGAGCAGCAGGCCAGGACCACCGCCTGCGGCACCCTGGCCGCCGGGATGAACGAGACGATCGCGTGCGGGAACCGCCCGCCGGTGCAGAAGACTTGCCAGACACGCTAGCCCTGCCCGGTCGCCCGTGAGGCGATTCCCGCATCCCCTGACCCTGCTGGTCGGGTGCATCCTCGTCGCCGCCCTGCTCACCCATCTCCTGCCGGCGGGTCGGTTCGACCGCCGGGACGACCCGGTCACCGGCCGGCAGGTCGTCGTGGCCGGCACCTACGCGCCGGCGCCCGCTTCGCCGGTGGGCCCGTTCGCGGCGCTCGTCGCCGTGCCGCGCGGGATGGCGGACGCGGCCTCCGTCATCTTCTTCGTCTTCCTGGTCGGCGGCGCCTTCGCCGTGGTCGAGCGGACCGGGGCCCTGGCCCGGTCGGTGGACCGTCTGGTCCGGGCCCTCGCCCGCCGTGAGCTGCTGGTCATCCCGATCGCGGGGGTGGCGTTCGGCCTGGCCGGCATCCTGATCCAGATGCAGGAGGAGCTGATCGCCTTCGTGCCGGTCCTGCTCCTCCTCACCGGGCGGCTGGGCTTCAACGCGCTCACCGCCGTGGCGATGAGCCTCGGCGCGGCCGCCATCGGGGCCTCGTTCAGCTTCATCAACCCCTTCCAGGTCGGCATCGCCCAGAAGGTGTCCGAGCTTCCCCTGCTCTCGGGCTGGGGGTTCCGCCTGGCGTTTCTCGGACCGGCGCTGGCGATCTGGATCGCCGGCACCATGCGCTTCGCCCGTGCGACGCGCCAGGTACCCGCGAGCGAGCTCCCGACGCCGGCCGCCCAGTCCTCGAGCCCCGCATGGCGGCACACGACCGTCCTGGCGCTCGTGCTGGCCACGTTCGTGGCCTTCGTGGTCGGTGTCCTCCGCTTGGGGTGGGACTTCGATCAGCTGTCGGCCCTCTTCTTCTTCATGGGCGCTGCGGCCGGGCTGGTGGGCGGCCTCCGGGTGAGCGGCACCGCGGACGCCTTCGTCGACGGCTTCAAGACGATGGCCTTCGCCGCCCTCCTGATCGGGTTCGCCCGCGCGATCTATGTGGTGCTCCAGGACGGCGCCGTGATCGACACCATCGTCCACACCCTGTTCGCCCCGCTCGAGGGCCTCCCCCTCACGCTCTCCGCCATCGGGATGATGGTGGTCCAATCGGCCATCCACGTGCCGGTGCCCAGCACGAGCGGCCAGGCCGTCCTGACCCTGCCGCTGCTCG
>JBFIUJ010000015.1:0-15616 GCA_041607595.1 Gemmatimonadales bacterium
AGCGCGGCGGACGCACGGAGGCGCATGGTGTTGGGAAGAGGGCGGATCGGGAGGCGCTCCAGAGAGACCATGCTCGTGACGTTGCCAGGGATCGGGCGGGGGCGTGTGTTGCAATACGCACCATCGGTCGCCTGAGATTCGAACCGGCGAAACCTATGATGACGGGATGCCGGTGCAAGCGCCGTCAGTGGACCTCGGCACAAGGCTCGTGGCCCGCGGCGGCTACCGGGCGAGCGCCTCGGCGAAGAAGCGCGTCGAGAAGTCCTGGAGCCGCTTCCGATCGTGCCCCACACCCTCCACCGGCACGAACCGCACGGCGGTCCCCCGGCTCCGCTGCCCGAGCGGGGTGATGGTGCGCGGGCAATGGCTCTCGACGGGGACGTTGGCCGAGCGCCTGGAGGCGATCCGGGCGTCCTACGGGGCGGCGGCGGCGCTGCTACCGCCGGACGACGTCCCGCGCGACCTGCCGCTCGAGCCCGGAGTGCATGGGCATTGAGTCGAGAGTCGAGAGTCGCGCTGGACGGTGTCAACCGCCGGCTCCGCAGATCGTCTGACGTTCTCCGCTCTCGACTCTCAGCTCTCGACTCTCGACTCGCCCCCCACCGTCCGCCGATACGCTCCCGGCCGCCGTCCCGTGGTCTTGACGAAGACGCGCGAGAAGCTCGCGGCGGACTCGTAGCCCACCCGATCGGCGATCTGCTCCAGCGAGAGCCGAGACTCGGCCAGCAGCCGCTTGGCGTTCTGGATCCGCCACAGGGTCAGATAGCGGAGCGGTGTCTCGCCGACGACCGTGCGGAAGCGCTCCGCGAACGCGGTGCGGCCCATCGCCGCCTTGCGGCTCAGCGACTCGAGCGTCCACCGCGCCGAGGGCTCGGCGTGGATCGCGGCCAAGGCCTCGCCGAGACCGGGATCGGCCAGGGCCGCGAGGAGGCCCTGCTCGGGCTGGGCCCGGTCGGCCCAGGCCCGCACGGCCTGCACGAACAGCACCTCCGACAGCCGGCGCACCACCGCCTCGTGGCCCGGGCGGCCCTCCTGCACCTCGCGGGCGATGAAGCGGAACGCGTCCTCCAAGGGTGAATCGCGCACCGCTTCGTCCCACAGCACCACCAGGGCGGGGGGGAGCTGCGCCAGCAGGGGGTGGTCCAGGTCCTCGTCGAACTCGAAGTGGCCGCACACGAGCCGGGTCGGCGCGCCCGTGTCGTCCCCCCCGATCACCAGCGCGCCCCGGCCGGTGAAGCCGGCCGCCTGGACCACCTCGTCCACGGTCCGGCACGGCGTGTCCGGGGTGTCCGCCAGGACGTGCTCAGCCCCGTGGGGCACGAGGATCAAATCGCCCGACTCGAGATGGATCGGCTCCGCCCGCCCAATCACCCGGACCCAACAGTGGCCCCGCACGACGAGATGCCACCGAGCGACGCGTCGGAACGCGGGCACCCGGAGGCCCCACGGCGGCCGGAAGTCCGTGCTGAAGTAGAGCGTCCCCTGCAGCCGCAGGGCGTCCAGGATCCCGCTGAGTGCGTCCATTGGGGCCCAATATAGCTGATCGACTCGCAATCTGTGTCTGTGGCGGATGATCGGGCATGAATCACGTACAATAAGCCATCGAGCATCCGGCTTGTCCGGACTATACTGGGGCGTCCGAGCCGGACTGGCCGGCGGCGGACGTTCTTCTGGAAGAGGGAGTTCCCCCATGCCGAGAATTCGCACCCTGCTCGCTGTCCTCCTCGCGCTGCTGCCTGCCGCGTCCCTCCGGGCCCAGGCCCCGGCGGACCTCAACGACCTGGAGATGGCCCACGTGGCCGTGACCGCGAGCAACATCGACATCGCGTATGCCCACCTCGCCCTGGCCTTCTCGGAGAACGAGGCCATCCGCACGTTCGCCGAGGCCATGATCCGGGATCACACGGCGGTCAACGGGCAGGTGGTGGCCCTGGCCAAGAAGCTGAGGGTCCAGGCGCAGGACAACGCCTTCAGCCGGCAGCTGCTGAAGGACGCGGAGCGCATCAAGGACGAGATGAGCCGGCTCCGGGGCGCGGCCTTCGACCGCTACTACGCCCAGAACGAGCTGAGATACCATCGGACGGTGAACGGAGTGGTGGCGAACGCCTTCATCCCCAACGTCGAGAATCCGGAGGTGAAGCAGGCGTTCGAGGCGGCGCTGGGCAACTTCCGGGGCCACGAGGTGCACGCCGAGCAGCTGGTGGGGAAGGTGACGGCCGGGCGCTAGGGCCGGAGGACGCCGTAGCGTCATGAGGTGAGAGGTCATGAGGCTGGGATGTGCGCCATCCCAGCCTCATGACTTCGACTTCGACTTCTTCCCCTACCTCCCCGCCCTCCGCTCCGCATTCAGAAACGCGCTCAGCGCCGCGATCTCCCGCTCCTTGAGCCCCAGGTTCGGCATCCGCACATCCGCGTACTCGGCTGTCGGCGGCTTGATGGACGGATCGGCCAGGAACCTGGCCAGGTACGCTGTCTCGAACCGCCGGCCGGTCAGCTCGGGCGCCACCTTCACGGCGGGGCGGGCCTCGACGTCGCCGTGGGTGTGACAGCCGACGCACCCCTTCGCCACGAAGAGCCGCTTCCCGCGCTCGGGCTCGGGCAGGGGCCGAGGGGCCGCGGCGCCGGCCTCGATCACGTCGATCGGCAGCAGGGTGAGCTTCTCTCGGCCGTAGTCGGAGTGCAGGGTGATGGTCCACTCGCCGGACCGGGGCAGGGCCAGGCTCGCTCGGTACTGGCCCTTCGTCTTCCCCGGCGCGGCCTCCGCCCGGGCGGTCCGGAGGCCGGACCGGGCCTCGATTCGCGGGCTCAGGCCGTCGACCGGCGCCTTGCCGTGCGACAACACGGTGAAGGCGAGCTCCAGCGGCTGGCCGGCCACGGCGTGGTCCGGCAGGTCGTGCAGGCTGATCACGGCCCAGCCGCCCCAGGCGAGCGCGGCGGCGGGAAGACAGAGCAGCGCGGGGACGATCCAGCGGCGTCGCATGGGAATGGCTCCTGGTCGGTGTGTGGCTGTTCGATGCCGCCACCGGCCCGAGGGTTTGGATGGTGCGAGGGGGCGGCTTCGCCGGGCGTCTCGTGCCCTAGCGGGAGGCGTCGCCCGCGATCCGTCGCAGGATCGCGTCCCGCCGGGCGGCGATGGGCGGCTCGGCCTGGGTCCAGGCCCTGGCCGCGGCCCGGTAGTGCGCCACGGCGCTGTCCCGCCGGCCGGCCGAGTCGAACACCTGGGCCAGCATGTCGTGCAGCTCGGGGTAGGTCGTGTAGTAGTTCGAGGCCGCGAGCCCGCCGCGGAGTCCCGCCTGCAGGGGATACACGGCCTCGGTCGGGCGACCGAGCGCCAGGAGCGAGCGCGCGAGCCCGATCGTCGAGCGGGTGTACCCCCCGGTCGGCGAGTAGATTGCGCGGCGGAAGGACTCGGCCGCTTCTTCGTGCCGCCCTCGGGCCGCGTAGAGCAGGCCGCGGACGTGGTGGTGTAGGCGGTGGTCCCGCACGAAGGCGCTCCGCCGCCCCACCACCTCGATCGTGTCGGCCAGCGCCCCGAGCCGAGCAGTGTCCCCGGCGGCGGCCAGCGCGGTCGCGGTGTGGGTCAGGAACCACGCCCGGTGCCGGGCCTGGCGGGACGGCGCCTCACCGGGCGCCGGGTTTCGCGAGATCGCCTCGAACAGCGCGGCGGCGCCCCGGTGGTCTCCCTGCTCGAAGCGGACCTGGGCCTCCACCAGCGCCTCGTAGGGGGGCGGGGACGAGGGGCCGAGGCCGGGCAGTCGCCCGACGGGCCGTGGCTCGACGATTCGCCGGAACTCCTGACCCGCCGCCATGGCCTCCGAGAGTCGGCCCTGGGCCCGAAGGCTGATCGCCTGCCACCAGAGTGCCGAGTGCCGCGTGCCGGTGTCCGGCGCCGCGGCGAGCCGCGCCAGGTCCGCGTCCGCCTGAGCGTAGTCGCCCGCCCGGAGCAGGATCTGGATCCGGAAATAGGGGTCCACCCGGCGGGGGGCGAGCGGCGCCGCAGTGCGCTCGGCCGCCAACGCCTCGTCGAACCGGCCTCGGTGCGCCAGCACGTCGGCCAGGTTGCGCCATGCCATGAACGAGCCCGGCGCCCGCCGGGTCCAGCGACGCGACTCCCGCTCGGCCGCCTCCATCGAATCGGCCTGCATGTAGGCGTAGACCAGCGCCGCCAGGGCGTCGCATCCGATGCAGGCCGCGTCTTCCGGCTCGCGCAGGCCGAGCGAGTCCATCGCCACCGCGCGGCGCAGGCTCGCCACCGCCTCCAGGAACCGGCCGTCCCAGGTGAGCGCGATCCCATAGCGGAGATGTCCCACCGGCTCCGTCGGATACCGGGTGACGAGCGACTCCGCCAGGGCCAGCCGGGTCGGATCGTCCATCTCGCTGGCCCACTCGACCAGGATGTTGAGCCGCTCCCGCTCCGTGGCTCCCGCCGCCAGCCGGCGGGCGCGCTCCATCAGGACGATGTAGCCCGGCCGCGTGTCGCTGGTGCGGGCGGCCCAGTAGGCCGCCTTGGCGAAGGCGGAGTCCTCCTCTAGCGCGGCCAGGAAGAGCGGGTGCGCCGCCGCCCGGCCCTGGGCGTAGAAGGTGCGGAGCCCCTGCTCGTAGAGCCGATAGGCCACCAGCGAGCCGGTGGTGACGTGGGCCAGGCCGGTCGCCGGCGCGCCGCCACCGGGCCCGCCGTAGCTCTTCGCCAGGGCGAGGGTGGCACGGTCGATCAGGTCGAAGAGGCCGGTCCCTTCGGCCGATGCGCCCTCGAGCACCGTGCCGGAGCGGAGGTCCACCCGCCGCAGGTCCAGCCGGGACGCACCGCCCGGTTGGGCGAAGAACGTGCCGTTCACCAGCTCGGTGGCACCCGCCTCCCGAGCCGCGCGGAGAAGCGCCGCCTCGCGATCGCCCCCGATCTTGTCCAGCAGCTCGTACATCCGTGAGGTTCCCACCACCCGGAGCCCGGGTACCCGGGCCAAGTTGGTCGCGAGCATCTCGGTGATCAGCGGGGCGTCCGCCTCGGCCACCCCGGTGAATCGGCCCACCGCCACCGTCGTCGGCGTCCCGCGGTCCGCCCGCGCGGGCCAGCGGGAGAGGGCGACGAGCCCGGCCGCGACCACCAGAATGCCGCCGATCATCATCGCCGCGACCCGCAGGCCGGGAGAGCGTCCCGTTCCGGATGTCGGTGGCGACGGCTCGATGGCGCCTCGGTCGGCCGGGGCAGGTCGAGTGGCCGCCGACGCGGAGGGTGGGGTGCGCTTCGGGGCGGATCGGGGCGCCGATCCCCCTTTCCCTTGGCGAAGGTCCTCGAGCAGCCGCATCACCTCGGGGTCCGGCTCAAGCTCCAGCTCGCCCCTGACCAGCATCTCGTAGACCCGCCCGTGCTGCAACGCCCCAGAGCGATCGCCGGCGGCCGCGAAGGCGCGGATCAGCCCCATGGCCACTTCGGCGTCGAGCGGGTCTACCGCCGCCAGCCGGCGCCACCAGCCCACCGCCGCACGATGGTCCCCGGCCGCCGTCGCGGCCTCGATCAGCCGCTCCAACGCCTCGCGGTACTCCCGGGCCAGCGCCGCCCGCTCGGCCGAGATCCAGTGCTCGAGCCCGGGCGCATCGCTCAGGTAGAAGCCGTCCAGGAACGGCCCCGCGTAGCAGGCGACGGCATCATCCCACCGGGATTCCCGGAGCGCGTCCCGGAAGAGGGCCAGGTCCGCCTCCAGCACCTCGCGGTTCAGCCGGAGATCGGTAGTGCCGTCGATCGCATCGCCGGCGCCCAGGTCCCGGCGGAGGGCGTACAGCGCCTGGGCCAGGGAGGCGCGGGCGCGCTCCTCCTCGCTGTCCGCCCAGAGGAGCCCCAGCACCTTCTCCCGGCTGACCCCCCGCTCTCCGGCCGCCGCGATGACGGCGAGGATCGCGAGCCGCCGGCGCTGGAGCTGCAGCGGGGCCCCGTCCCGGGTCACGCCGACCCCACCGAAAAGGTTGAGCTGCAACGAGTTAGCCACGGTGATCCGGGGATGATCGGGAGATCATGGTGCCGCGTATCGTTCGGGCGTCGCGGGGACGGCCTGCGGCGACGGGCACAGCGTCTCGACCGACCGAGAGGAGTAGTGCCATGCGGGGAACGCGGGTGTGCAGTGAGATCATGGGCCTTCACGTTCGCTGGGACTGGCGCGTCCGACAAGGGGCCCTCGCCGCGTGGCTCTGGCTCGGATGCGCGCTGGCGTTGGCGGGCTGCGGCACGTCCGGCGGGCAGGCGAGGCCGGACCGTCCGGCCTCCCTGGAGGTGACGGTCGAGGACGGGCCGTACGCCGGCACCCACACGGCCGAGACCGCGGAGCGGGTGTGCGTGCCCGGCATGGTGGGCCCCGGAACCTGGGGGGTGCAGTACGCTCGGCCCGGCGCGGAGTCGGGCTTGAGCAGCCTGCAGCTGGTGTGGGAATCGAAGCGCGAGTGGTACCTGGGCGCCCTGTTCGGTCCCATCGGCGGCGGGACCGACGCGCATTACGAGATCGAAACCCGGCCGAGGGCCAAGCGGCGAGGGACCGGTACTCTGAATCTCGAGACGGTCCTCGAGGGCGCCATCCTGCGTGCCCGCGGGATCACGGCGGAGGGTGTCGCCCTCTCCGTCACGGTGCGGTGCCCGGTCGATTCGACGGGCCTGGATGCAGTAGAAAGGCGGTGACGACATGTCCTGGATGACGACAGCTGACGAACGGCCGCCCCGCCATTCGGGCCGGGAGGAGCGGCCGGAGCGCCCGGTCGGGCGGTGCGGTCCGAGCGCGAAGGAGGGGCGGCTCGCTCCGACCGTGCTCTGGACTCCTTGCGCCGAGCGGAGCGAGAACACCGGAACGGAGCTCCGCGACGGGCGCGGGCCCGAGCCTCACCAATGAGCAGTGGAGAGTGATCCGATGACGCGATGGACGATGGCAGCGGTGCTGGTGGCGTGGGCGGCCGCGCCCGCCGTGGGGCAGGGGCGGCTGGGCGTGGAGGCCTATGGGGGCGTCCTGTTCGACGAGTACGACGCCCGCACCCCGACCACCGGGGCGATCGCGGGACTGCGGCTGGGGTATGGGATCACCGGCCGCACCCGCCTGGTGGCCTCGACCGGGTACGGGGAGACCAACGACGTGCTGAACCCGAACGGCCTCCGGGACTACTACCGGAAGGGGAACAACTGGATCTTCACGACCGCCGGCCTGGAGCACGACGTGATCCGCGGCCGGACCGGCGCCTCGGTGGCCCTCGAGGGCGGAGCCGCCTGGCGGAGCCTCGACGACGAGGGCGTGGTCGGTCGCCCGACCTATCCGGACGAGTGGGCCGGCGGCGGCACCTCGGCCTACGGCACCCTGGCGGTCGGGGCCACGCTGCGGCAGCGGGTAGCGTCGCGGTGGGAGGTCTCCCTCACAGTCCGCGACTACTGGATGGAGCTGGAGCGGCACAGCCCTGCCGTAAGCCTCGGTGTGGGGCGCCGCTAGTCGGAACGGAGGAGACCCAGGCCTCGCGGATCGGCCCCGCGTGGCACGCCGCGCGATTCAGCTCGGCGGCTCGAACGGCGCCCCGGTGCCGGTCTCGCAGAGGCGCTTCAGGCTGTTGAGGTAATAGCCCCAGTTGAAGTTGTAGATCCCGTAGGTCTCGTCCGAGAGCTCCTGGGCGTACTCCTGGACGAAGTGGAGCTGGGTCTCCCCCGCCTTCTCCTTCAGCGCGAAGGAGAAGGTGTTGTCCTGCCAGTTGGGGTGTCCGTCCACGCAGGTCCAGCGCACCAGGCGGGCCGGCTCGAGCGCGTCCTGGCGGGAGGCGCTGCCGGACGGGCTCATCGACGATCGCGCGGTCGAGAAGGATGATCGAGCGCAGCGGGAGCTGGCCCGCTGCCTCGTGCCCCTCCTCGACGAGTTGCCCGTCCAGTCTCGCGAGGCGGTGCGGCTCGCCGAGCTCGAGGGGGTGACCCAGCGGGAGGTCGCCGCGCGGATGGGCCTCTCCGTCTCGGGCGCGAAGTCCTGGGTGCAGCGCGGCCGGAACATGCTGCGCGAGGTGTTGCTGCAGTGCTGCCGAGTGGAGCTGGATCGCCGGGGCGGGGTCGTGGACTTCGAGGGCCCGTGCGGCGGCTGTCAGGGGCCGGAGGGGACGAATTCGAGATGCTGAGAGTGTCGGGCGATGGGAATGAGGCGACACGGTCCCCCCGGCCGATCGCTGTGGACCGCGGGCAGTCGGGGGTCGCCTGGCGCCGACGGTGCTGTGGATGCGGTGCGATGACGTGGGCTGCGTGCCGCGATGGACCCCCGTTGCGGCGGCCTAGCGCCTGGAGAACCGCGCGTTGGCCTCGGCGGCGGTCTCCCGCAATATCGTGGCGGTCGCCAGGGGCAGGGCGATGTCCGGGGCGGAGGAGCGGGAGAGGGTGAGCGCCGCGGGGAAGGTCCGCGGGTCTCGCCCGCTGAGCTGCTGAGCGATCGCAGCGGCCGCGAGGTAAGTACCCGCCACGCTGGGATGGAAGCCGTCTGGGTCGTGGAGCGCGAGTGCGGGATCTCGCGCCCACGCGGAGCGCCACGCCGGGCAGCTCTCCCGGCCCCGGCATCGCCACCCTCCGCCATGAAACATCGCCGCCCGCCCGCCCGTCCGATCCCCCGCGAGCCCACCGGCCCGGTTTCACGTCGGGCCGCACCGGCATAGGATTCCTTCATCGCATCCTCCTCCCACCCAGCACGGAGAGTCTCCACATGCGCCGATCGTCGGTCGCCTGGCTTGGCCTGTTGTCGTTGTTCCCCGCGCTCATGTTGGCGTCCTCCTCCACGGCCGCGGCCCAGGGCTTCCGCACCGAGGACCCCGTCGTCACGCGGATCTGGCGGCTGGGCATGGACAGCTCCCTCACCGAGCGGCTCTCCCAGGTCCTGATGGACTCGATCGGGCCTCGTCTCTCCGGCACCGCGGGCTACCGCGCCGCGGGCGAGTGGCTGGAGCGCACCTACCAGGGGTGGGGCGTGCCGGTCCGGCGCGAGCAATACGGGACCTGGCGCGGGTGGCGCCACGGCGTGGCGCACATGGAGCTCGTTGCGCCCCGGTTCCGCAACCTCGAGGTCCAGCCGCTGGCCTGGAGCGCCGGGACCGGGGGCCGCCCGGTCGAGGGCGAGGTGGTCGCCCTGCCAATCGTCTCGGACTCCGCGCAGGCCAACGCGTGGCTCCGCACCGTTCGGGGCAAGTTCGTGCTCTTCTCCTACGCCGAGCCGATGTGCCGCGCCGAGCAGGAGCTGGAGCGCTGGGCCCGGCCGGCCACGGTGACGCGGCTCAAGGCGGAGCGCGAGGAGGGTCGGCGGGCCTGGTTCCAGAACCTGCGGCACTTCAACACGCCGCAGGCCGGGGTGCACCGCCGGCTGGAGGATGCCGGGGCCGCGGGCGTGCTCAACCTCTTCTGGTCCGGCGGATGGGGGGCGAACAAGGTCATGTCCGCGGGGGGCGACCGGATCCCGCAGGTGGACCTCTCCTGCGAGGACTATGGCCTTCTCCACCGCCTCGCGACCAACCGCCAGGGCCCCCGCGCCCGGCTCACCCTGGACGCGCAGCCGCTCCCCGACCAGCCGATGTTCAACGTGATCGCCGAGCTCAAGGGGACGGAGCTCCCGGACGAGTACGTGGTGCTCTCCGCCCACCTCGACAGCTGGCACTCGGCCTCGGGCGCCACCGACAACGGCACCGGGACCATCACCATGCTCGAGGCGATGCGGATCCTGCGCGAGGCCTACCCCCAGCCGCGCCGGACGATCCTGGTGGGGCACTGGGGCGGGGAGGAGCAGGGGTTGATCGGCTCGGGCGCCTTCGCCGAGGACCATCCCGAGGTGATCCGCGGGCTGCAGGCCGCCTTCAACCAGGACAACGGCACCTGGCGGGCGGACACGCTCGAGGCCCAGGGGTTTGCCGGCGCCGGCGCCCACCTGGCGCGGTGGCTCTCGATCGTGCCGGGCGAGATCTCCGACCACATCCGGCTGGTGGTGCCGGGGCCGCAGGCCAACTCGGGAAGCGACCACACCAGCTTCGTGTGCCGGCAGGCACCGGGGTTCCGGCTCCAGTCGGCCTACCCGGAATACCGGCAGTACACCTGGCACACCAACCGCGACACGTACGACAAGGTCGTCTTCGACGACTTGAAGAACAACGCCACCCTCGCGGCGCTTCTGGCCTACGCCGCGTCGGAGGATCCGGCGCGCGTGCCCCGCGAGGTGACGGTACTGCCCCCGACCGAGAGCGGCCGGGCCCGCTCCTGGCCGCGCTGCTTCCCGCCGCAGCGGAGCTACACGCCGCGCACCCGGTGACCGCCATCGCCGGGGAATGAGCGAGGGGCCCCGCGGAATCCCGCGGGGCCCCTCGCCCTTCGAGCTCCCTTCCGGGACTATGGCGTGGCCGTGCCGGTGGCCTTTCTCGGCATCATCTCGTCCCGATTCGCCAGCTGGTGGACCGTCCAGGCGATCACGGTCGCGGCCTGCTTCAGGTCGTCGATCACCAGGGCGTCGTAGACGTCCATGTTCGAGTGGTGGGTCCGGATGCCGTACTCGATCGGGTCCTGGATGAAGTTGAAGCCCGGCACGCCCGCCGCGTCGAAGGCGAGGTGGTCGGTGCCGCCCGTGTTGCCATGGCGCACGGCGACGACGCCCAGGTCGCGGAAGGGGAAGAGGATCTGCTCGAAGATCGGGATCGCTGCCGAGTTCGACTGGTCCCAGATGCCGCGGATCTTGCCAGTGCCGTTGTCCAGGTTCACGTAGGCCGAGATCTTGGGCAGCTCGCTCCGGTGCATCCGGACCCAGGCACGCGATCCGATGAGGCCCTGCTCCTCGCCGCTCCAGAGCGCGACCCGCACCGTGCGGCGCAGGGGGAGGTCCAGGGCCTTGAGGATGCGGATCGCCTCCATCATCACCGCGCTGCCGGCGCCGTTGTCCGTGGCGCCGCTCCCCGAGTGCCAGCTGTCATAGTGCGCGCCGAGCATCACCACCTCGTCCGCCTTGTCGGTGCCGGGGATCTCGGCCAGCACGTTGGCGCCGCGGCGGTCGCCGTCCACGAATCGGGTTCGCACGTTGAGCTCGAGCCGCACGGGCGTCCCGGCCATGGCGTTCCGCCACACCCGCCCGTATTGCTCCTTCGAGACCACCAGGGCGGGCGTCGGATTGTAGACGCTGTCTCGCGCGGTGCGTCCGTCCGGATGACCGCCGGTCCGGAGGATGCCGTAATTCCACTGGGAGGCCTGGAGCACCGCGGCCGGTCCCTGGCGGCGGAGCCACCGGGCGATCGCGGCGTTCGTCGCCTGGGCCGCGCGGAACCGCTCCATCTGCTCCGGGCTCGGGCCGCCGCCGCCCCGCTGCTCCGCCGGCTCGAGCAGCCGCTCCACCGGGGTGCGCCGGGGCGCGGGATCGAACTCGGGGCTCACCTCGCCCGGCGGTCCACGGAGAATGCAGGCGCCCCTCGCCTTGCCCTCGTACTTCGCCAGATCGGCGGTGTCCGAGATCTCGAGCGCGACCACCGGGCACGTGATGGTGCCCCGGGTGCTGCCGCTCCAGCCCTGCACGTCCGCGGTGAGGTCGAGCGGGAACGGCGCCACGACGCGGGCGGAGACCGAGAGCCGCTCCCAGCCACGGCCGAAGGCCGAGTCCCACGGCTCCACCTGGACGTTGGCCAGCCCCCACCCGCGGAAGGTCTCGGCCGCCCACTGGTTGGCCCGCCGGTTGGCCGGGGAGTTGGTGAGCCGGGCCCCGATCACGTCGGTCATGTAACGGGCGAGGCTATCCACCCGGGACCGGGTCAGGCCCTCGTCACGAATCTGCTTGACGATCGACAGGTCCACCCGCTCCTGGACCACCTGCTGGGCGGAGGCGGGAAGGGGCTGGGCGACGGCCCACGCGAGGCCGAGCGCCGCCACACGAAGAAACCACTGCATCATGAAGGGCTCCTGGGAGGTGCGTTGGATGGTACGGAGATACTTCGAGCCGGCTGTATCGCACTACGCGCCGACGGCGCCGCACGTTGCGGCGATTGCCCGGACCGGCCCTCGGGTAGGCGGCGGCCTCGGGAGGTCCGGAGAGTCAGGGGGAAACGCCGATCCCCGGTCCCGCGTGGTAGGCCCACGAGGCGATCACCAGCCCCGCGAGGGCCCCCGAGACCGCGCTGGCCGGGATCACGTAGGGGGGATGGCCGGAGCGACGGCCCCCCTTGATCAGGTAGACCACCAGCCCGGCCCAGATACCGTAGAGCAGTCCCAGGGCGAGGCCCTGCATCCGGGAGTGCCCCGGGGTGAGGGAGAGGGCTGTCACCAGGCCGACCAGCGCTCCCTTGAGGGTGGCGGCGGCAATGATTTCCGCCTTGTAGGGCTCCCTCTTCGCGAAGAGGATCCCGAGGCCGTCCAGGAGCCCGAACGCGGCTCCGATCAGCAGGACGAGGGGGGTAGGCATTGTCGGGCCGATCGTTGGAGGGGAGCAAGGCAGCACGAGCGCGGCTAAGTGTGGGCCCCGCGCCACCGAGCGGCAAGGAGGCAGGGGGGAGCGGCAACCGGTTCACGGAGGCGAGGCGGGCACTGACGGCCGTTTCACGGGGCGGCCCGCATTATGCATCCGTCGATCGTAGGACCGGCGCCAGGAGGACCGTATGCTCGCCCCGATTGCCATTGCCACCACCCTGCTGCTCGTGCCCCCTCCGGCGGCTCCGCCGGATTCGTCCCCGCTCTGCGGCATCACCGCGTTCGTGCTGCGCCTCGACGTGGGTCCCGGCATCGATTCCGGGGCGATGCGGGGCCTGATCGAGCGGGAGCTGGCCCGCGAGGGCGTGGTCTTGGTGGGCGGCGATCGCACTGGCGGGGCCGGCGGTGGGGGGGGCGTGGGCCGGGACTGGGGCGGCTCTTCGGCCGCGCTGATGGTGACGCTGAGGATGGCCTCCGGGGGCGCCCACCCGGTGCACGGGGGCATGACCCTGGTGGAGGTGGTGCAGGAGGGTCGCGTCCAGCGGTCGCCCGGTGCGGTGTATACCCTCATCACGTGGCGGCGAGGCAACGCCTGGCTCGCCGGTAGCAAGAGCCTGACCCGGGTGGTCGAGGAGTCGGTTCGGCACCAGGTGGGTAGCTTCGTCATCGACTACCGGAAGGCGGACTGCGGCCGCCCGACCCGGGTGCGAGCCGATTCCGTGGTGGCGCTGGCACCCGCCGTCACGCGGAGGATCGGCTAGAACCGCTCGCCCTGGGCCTCCCGCACCTGGGAGCCCACGGGGCGGATGCGGGTCCACATGGTGTAGAGATAGAGGGCGATCCCTCCGGCCTGGGCGAGTCCCCCGCCCAGGATCACCCATCCGAGCCACCGCTCTCCCACCGAGGCGCGGGCGATCTCGCCCGCGAACCTCCCCGCGGTCCCCACCAGCAGCAGCCAGTAGCTCGCCTCGATCCATTCCGGCCGATAGCGCGTGTCGTCCTTGCTCGGCCGAGGGAAGAGCCACAGGGCCACGCCCAGGATCATGAACATCACGAAGCCCACGAAGACCGCGTGCACGTGCGCCGAGACGAGATAGGGATGGGGCCATTCCCCCGTCAGCTCGCGTCGGGCCAGCAGCCAGATCCCGAGGGCCAGGCCGGCGGCCAGGAAGCCGACGCCCGTCTTGATGAACCGCCGGACGATGGAGTGCACCGAGGACGTCCTCCGTGGGCGGTGGTCCGCCCGGCTAGGGTGTGACGGTGCCGCCTGCCGCCACCCGGAACGCGAGCCCCGGCTCGGTCCCGTTGCCGGGGGTGCCCACCACTCGCAGGAGGCGGACGCCGTTGGCGAACACGTTGGCCGTGCTCGCCCCGTTGGGATCGCTCCGGCAGGCGTTGGGGTCGCTGATCCGGAGCGATTGGTCCAGGCCGGTGGGAACGTCGGTGAATCGGATCTCCCAGCGGTCGGAGCCGACGGCGGTCATGTCGATGCGGGAGAAGCCGCGCCAGCTCGGGTGGATGTGGGTCCGCCCCACGCCGTTCACGCACCGGGGGAACTGCGCCGCGACCGCCGGATCGACGGCGGTGGGCGCCTCGTAGGCAAAGAGGACCGTAGCGGTGGCGCCTCCTCCCCCGCCCCCGCCCCCGTTGTCCGGAGGGGGGGCCGTGTTGCCTTCGACGCATGCGGCGAGCGCTACCAGCGCGGCGACGATCAATCGGTGGTGCATGCGTGGCTCCTGGCCGGGGTCGCCCGGGAGACGACTCGGCGCGGGCGCGCATCACAGCGGGCTGCGGTGATCGCCCGGGTCGGGACGACGCCCGGAGGGCAAGGTAATGCGGCTGGGCGGAGACCCAACCGGGCTAGAACAGCCGCCAGGATCGAGTCCGTGGGCCTCGCCCCCTTGAAGCGTCGGTAGCGGAGGCAGGCCGGGTAGAGGAGCGCCAAGCCGACCGCCCACATCAGGTACATGACCGGCAGGGAGGCGCCGTCGGGGAAGGCCAGGCCCAGGAGCGCGTAGAGATAGAGGTGCAGGATGTAGAACGCGAGGGCCGTCTGGCCGAAGACCACGATCGGGTCGCGGGACTCCGGGCCCGCTCTGCCCGGGGCCAGGGACAGCGCCGAGAGCAGTACCAGGCACGTGCCCAGGGTCAGCAGGAGAAAGGCCAGGCTCGGCGGATACTTGATCACCGCCAGGAACGCGATCCAGCTGTCGCCTGCCGCCGGCGCGATGTTGCCGAAGCCGCCGGCGAGCCGCAGGACGGCAAACGCGGCGAGACAGGCGAGCCCGGGCATCCACGACCAGCGCAGCGTCCGATCCCCCCGCTCTACGAGGAAGTGGGCGTAGGCCATCCCCAGCGCGGCGACCCCCAGCCACGGCACGGCCGGGTAGAACACGCTGAGGACGCCCGTCTGGCCCGGCACGAGCAGCAGCCGGAGGACCGGGGAGAACGGCTCGGCCACCCGCGAGGCGTCGGGTACCGCGAGCTGGGTCAGCAGGATCGCTCCCGCGCCCACCACGAGTTGGAGGCGCCACCCGGCGCGGAGGAGTGCCGCGCCCGCGAGCAGCGCCACTCCCAGGGCGTAGAGGACGCCGAAGTGGAGCAGGATGGGCCCTCCGCCGCCCGGGGGCATCTCCGGCAGGATCGTGACCGTCCTCGCGGTGACCACGCCCAGGATCCAGGCGGGGTTCTCCAGCAGCTGCTGGAGCAGGATCAGCAGCAGCCCTCGACGGATCAGGTGTCCCGCGATCCGTCTCTCGTCCCAGCCCTCGCCGCGGCGCGCCCGGGCCAGGAGCACGACCCCGATGCCCAGCAGGAAGAAGAACCCCGGCGCCGCGAGGTGGGTCACGAGCCGGGTCAAGAAGCCGGCGGGGCCGTCGTAGGCCGGCAGGGGAAGGCCCCAGAACTCCCCGTAGTGCACCCGGCCGACGAAGAGGCTCGCATGGTCGATGGCCATCAGGACCATCACCCAGCCGCGGAGCCGGTCGAGGGCCGGAAGGCGTGCGGCGCTCAGGCCTCCTCCTCCCATTCCAACACCCACCGGCGTTGGACCTCCGTCTCGGGGATGGAGGGAAAGAAGGAGCGCTTGATGCTCTGGACCCAGAGCCGCTGGAGGGTGTCGAGCGCGGCCTCGCCCCGGAAGCCGAGCCTGGCGAGGTGGCAGCCGACCACGGTTCCGGTGCGGCCGATGCCGCCGAAGCAGTGCACGTA
>JBFIUJ010000016.1:0-15341 GCA_041607595.1 Gemmatimonadales bacterium
CCTCGGCCAGCGCCGAGAGGGTCTCGTCCCGCACCGCCCGCATGGCCGCCGCCCGTCCCTGCTTGTCCTTGGCGTTGATCGCCTGGGACAGGCGATCCTGGGCCAGCTCGCGCACCCGCGCGATGAGGGCCGGATCGGGCTCGGGCTTCTTCCAATCGAGCTTGGGGACGGCGAGCTTGTCGATCAGGGGGCGCGCGATGCCCAGCAGCTCCCGGATGCCCTTCTGCGCCACCTTGAGCGCGTCCAGCACTTCCGCCTCGGAGACTTCGAGCGCGCCGCCCTCGACCATGATCACCGAGTCCGCGGAGCCCGTGACGATGAGCTCGATCCGGGAGAACTCGAGCTGTTGGAACGTGGGGTTCAGAATCCAGTTCCCCTCGACCAGGCCGACCCGCACCGCCGCGGTCGGCCCGTTCCAGGGTACCTTGGAAAGGCTGAGGGCGATCGAGGCCGCCACCACGCCCAGCACGTCGGCGTCGTTCTCCTGGTCGGCCGAGAGGACCGTGACGAAGACCTGGATCTCGTTCTTGAACCCCTCGGGGAAGAGCGGCCGGATGGACCGGTCGATCACCCGTGCCGCGAGGATCTCCTTGTCCGACGGGCGGCCTTCCCGCTTGAGGAACCCGCCTGGGATCTTGCCCGCGGCGTACGTCTTCTCCCGGTACTCGACCGTGAGCGGGAAGAACGGGAGATGGGACACGTTGGGGGAGACCGTCACGGCGGCGAGCACCACGGTGTCGCCGAAGCGAATCAGCACGGAGCCGGCGGCCTGCTTCGCCAGACGACCCGACTCGATGATCAGCGGGCGTCCCGCGAATTCAGTTTCAATCCGTTGCACGGTTATGGGCCTTTGTTGTGTTCGATGTCGTCTAATGGCGAAAGGGCGTCCCTCGTGTCGCTCGGGACGCCCCGCCGGGAGCCTGCGCGCTTAATGTCGGAGCCCCAGCTGTTCGATCAGCTGCCGGTACCGCGGCAGGTCGCTGCGCTTGAGGTAGGTCAGCAGCCGGCGGCGGGCACCCACCATCTTCAGGAGGCCCCGGCGGCTGTGATGATCCTTGGGATGCGTCCGGAAGTGGTCGGTGAGCGAGTTGATCCGCTCGGTGAGCAGGGCCACCTGCACCTGCGTCGATCCGGTGTCTCCCTCGCTCTGGCGGTACTTCGCGACAACGCTCTGCTTGTCAAAGCTCATTCTGGGTGTATCCTCAGGCAGCTACGCGGCAAGTTCGTTAACACCAATCGTTTGCAACAGAGAAAATTAGCCGTGATCCCGCTCCCAGGCAACCCCCCACATGACCGCTGAACTCCCCACCCCGGGCGAGACCGTCGGCCGATACGTCCTCGACCGCATGATCGGCCAGGGCGGCTACGGATGGGTCTTCGCGGCCACCAGGGACGACGGTAACTCCTTTGCACTCAAGATCTTGAAGCCGAGATTCGGGGGCGACACGGCCTTCGAGACCCGGTTCCGGCAGGAGTCGGCCCTGGCCGGCGAGCTGGTCCACCCGAACATCGTCCGCATCGAGGAGGTCGGCCGGACCGGCGACTTCGTCTTCTTCTCCATGGACCTGCTCCCCGACAGCCTGGCCGGGGTCCTGGGCCGCGAGACCACGCTGGACGAGGCCCGGGTCTCGGGGATCGCCGGGGACATCGCCCGGGCGCTCGCGTTCGCCCATGAGCGCGGCGTGATCCACCGGGACATCAAGCCGGACAACATCCTCCTGGCCGAGGACGGCCGGGCCGTGCTCACCGACTTCGGCATCGCCCGCGCGGTGAGCAGCTACGTCGCGGCCACCGGGTTCAACATGACCATCGGGACGCCGAGCTACATCTCCCCCGAGCAGGCGCAGGGCCGGAGCCTCGACGGCCGCTCCGACGTCTACTCCCTCGGCATCACCCTGTATCAGGCCACGACCGGCGAGGTCCCCTTCAAGTCGCGCGACTGGTACGAGCTCGCCCGGATGCACGTGGAGGCTCCGCCCAAGGCGCTGCGGGCGATCCGGCCCGACCTCTCCAAGCGGTTCGAGCGGATCGTCCTCCGCTGCCTGGGCAAGCACCCCGACGACCGCTACCCCTCGGCCGCCGACCTGCTGACCGATCTCGAGGACATCCAGCGGCGCTCGCGCCCCACCAGCGAGATCCCGGTGCCCAAGGGCTACCTGACCGAGACGGGGTCGGTGCCCCCCGTGGTGCCGAAGGAGGAAGAGAAGAAGAAGTGGTGGAAGTTCTAGGGGAGTCGAGAATCGAGAGCCGACGGTCGAAGGGGCTGGGCCGCGGTAATCCTCTCGCACCTCCCCTTTCGCCTTTCCCTCTTCGCCATTCCCCTTTCGCTTCTCGACCCCCTTCGCTCTTCGCTCTTCCCCGCCGTTAGACCCCAAAGACCCGCCGCAGGTCGTTCCAGAAGGCCATCACCATCAGCATCAGGATCAGTACCAGTCCGACCGCGGTGAGCCGCTCCCGCAGTCGGAGCGAGAGCGGCCGCCGGATCACGCCTTCGGCCAGCAGGAACAGGAACTGGCCGCCATCCAGCACCGGGATCGGCAGGAGGTTGAGCACGGCCAGGTTGATCGAGATGATGGCCATGAACGCCAGGAACGGGTCGAGGCCGAGCTGGGCCGCCTGCCCCGCCAGCTGGCCGATCAGGATCGGGCCGCCCACGCTCTGGGTGGACACCCGGCCGCTGACCATCCCGCGCACGGTCCGGACGATCTGGGTCGACGCGCTCGCCGTGGCTCCCCACCCGGCCACGATCGCCTGGCCCAGGGTCAGCTCCTCGGATCGCAGGTTGAGCAGCGACCCGAGCCCGATCTTCCCGACCGTCCGGCTGCTCCCGTCCGGCGCCGTCTCGGTCACGGCCTGAGGCGTGACCCGTACGATCCGCCGCCCGTCGGCGCCGATCACCTCCACTTGCAGCTCCCGCCCCGCGGCGGCCTCGATCCGCGCCACCAGGTCCCACCACTGGGCGATCGGCTCGCCGTCCACCGCCACCATCGTGTCGCCGACGGCGAAGCCGGCCTTCTCCGCCGGCTGCCCGGGGACCAGCTGCCCCACGACCGCGTCCCGCCAGGGCACGATCGCCTGGGCCGCGTACACCCGGTCCTCGAGCGCGTCGTGGTGGATCGCCAGCACCACGGGCGGCTGCTCCGCCCGGGCGATGACGACCGTGTCGCCGGGGGCGTTGGCGATCGCTTCCACGATGCCGTCCCAGGAATCCACCACCTGCCCGCTCACCGCGACGATCCGGTCGCCGGGCGCCAGCTCGGCCAGCACAGCCCGCAGGGCGTCGCTCAGCTGAGCCGGGGCCACCACCCGGCCCACCCGGGTCTCGGGATCGATCTGCCGCCCGTTCTTGACGGCCAGGAAGCTGAACACGAGCCAGGCGAAGAGCGCGTTCATCACCACGCCGGCCAGGATGACGACCATCCGGGACCAGACGGGCTTGGATTCGAAGAACTTCTCGGGCGGCACCGCGCTCGCCGGTGAGGGCCCCTCGAGCGCGCTGCTGGTGGCCTCCTCCTCCCGAGTGGCCATCTTGACATAGCCGCCGAGCGGCAGCCAGCAGATCGCGTACTCGGTCCCGCTGCGGGTGAAGGAGAGCCCCTTGATCGGCGTTCCCAGCCCGAGCGCGAAGCGGTGCACGTGGATGCCGGCCGCCTTGGCGGCCAGGAAGTGACCGGCCTCGTGAATGAAGATCAGGACGCCCAGGACGACGGCGAGGGCGGCGATCGTGATCAGGACACTCATGGCAGCTCGTCGGTGGCCCGCGCGCGGGCCCAGCGGTCGGTTTCCCGTACGGCTTCGAGGGTGGTGGCCGGGCAGGGCTCATGGGCGGCGAGGGTCGCACCGATGACCTCGGCGATCCGGCCGAAGGGGATCCGCCCGGCCAGGAAGGCGGCCACCGCCACCTCGTTGGCGGCGTTGAACGCCGCCGGCGCGGTCCCGCCGCGACGTCCGGCCGAGACCCCGGCGTGGAACGCGGGGAAGACCTCGGTGCGAACCGGCTCGAAGGTGAGCGGCCCGGCCGCCACCGGATCGAAGCGGCGCACGCCCCGGTCGGCGATCCGACCGGGATGGGTGAGGGCGTAGAGGATGGGCAGTTCCATCGAGGGGAACCCCAGCTGCCCGATGACGCTCCCGTCGGTGAACTCGACGAAGGCGTGCACGATGCTCTGGGGGTGGACCACGACCTCGACGGCGTCGTAGGCCAGGCCGAAGAGGTGGTGGGCCTCGATGACCTCGAGCGCCTTGTTGGCCAGGGTCGCACTGTCCACGGTGATCTTGTCGCCCATGCTCCAGGTGGGGTGGTTGAGCGCCTCGGCCACCGTCGCGGCCGCGACGCGGGCGGGGTCCCAGTCGCGGAAGGGGCCGCCGGAGGCCGTGAGGATCAGCCGGCAGGCCTCGCCCTCGTGACCCGCCAGGCATTGCAGCACCGCGGAGTGCTCGGAGTCCACCGGCACGACGTGACCCCCGCCGGCCCGCGCCGCGTCCGCCACCAGCTCCCCCGCCATCACGAGCGTCTCCTTGTTGGCCAGGGCCACCCGCTTGCCGGCCCGGAGCGCCGCCAGCGTCGCGTCGAGGCCGGCGGCGCCGACCACGGCGTTGACGACGATGTCCACCTCGGGGTGGGTGGCCGCGGCGACGAGGACTTCGGGGCCTCGGGGAAAGCCATTCCCCGCGGTGCCGTCCACCAGGCCGGCGAACACCGGCCGCCACGCCTTGACCTGCTCCTGCAGGAGCGGACCGTTGCGCCCGGCCGTGAGGGCCACGAGCCGGAAGCTCTGCCGGTGCCGCTCGAGCACGGCCAGGGTGCTCCGGCCGATCGAGCCGGTGGAGCCCAACACCGCGACGCCGCGCATCAGAGGACTCCGAACGCCGCGTAGAGGAGAGCGGCGGCGGGGAGGACGAAGTAGAGGGAGTCGAACCGATCGAGCACGCCGCCGTGACCGGGAATGAGGGCGCTCGAGTCCTTGAGGCCGACTTCCCGCTTGAGGAGCGATTCGGCCAGGTCGCCCACCTGCCCCACCGTCGCGAGCACGGCCGCGAAGAGGAGACCCTCCCACAGCGGGAGCCGGATCCCCACCGGCTCGAACGCGAGCGCGGCGAAGACCGGCGCGACGGCCAAGGCCCCCACCACGCCGGCGACCGCCCCGGAGCGGGTCTTCCCCGGACTCACCGTCGGGGCCAGCCTCGGTCCGCCGATGGCCCGCCCGCCGAACATGGCGGCCGTGTCACACACCCACGTCACCACCAGCGGGAAGAACACGAGCCAGGCGCCGGCCCAGGATCGATCGCCGTGCTCGGCGTGGCGGATGGCCAGCAGGAACGACGGGAGCCCAGCCGCGTAGGCCGGCCCGAATAGCGTCACGGCCACCGCGGCGAGCGGCCGGTCTCCCGGGCCGCGAGCGGCGAGCGCCCAGGTGAGCAGCAGCAGGAGCCAGAGGGCCACCCCGGCGGCCCAGTGGGAGGCCACCCAGGCGGCGAACGCGGGCTCGACGAGGGCGGCGTAGCTCAGCGCCGGGATCGCGATCGCGGCGCTGAGGCCGAGCCCGACGGCCGCCCGAATCCCCTGCCGCTCGGCGAAGCCGAAGAGCTCGCGGGTTCCGAGGACGCCCGCCGCCGCGACCAGCGCCGTCAGCGCGATCCCGCCCAAGTAGACGATGCCCAGGGCGAGCGGGATGGCGACGACGGCGAAGGCGATCCGCCGGACGAGATTGGCGTCCATCAGAGACTGACGCGGCCGAAGCGACGGTCCCGGCGTTGGTAGTCGAGGATGGCCTCGTAGAGGTGCTGCCGGGTGAAGTCCGGCCACCGCACCGCGGTCACGTGGAACTCGGCGTAGGCGAGCTGCCAGAGGAGGAAGTTGGAGACGCGGAGCTCGCCCGAGGTGCGGATCAGGAGATCCGGGTCGGGCCAGCTCGCCGTGTAGAGGCGGCGGGCGATGGCCTCCTCGTCCACGTCCGCCGCCGCCAGGCGTCCGGCGGCCACGTCCTCGGCGATGAGCCGGGCGGCGCGCGCCAGCTCGGCACGCGAGCCGTAGGAGATGCAGATGTTGAGGGCCAGCGATCGGCCATCCGCGGTGCCGGAGACGATCCGGTCCACCGCGGCTCGAGCGCTGGGGGAGAGCCGGCTCAGGTCGCCGAGGAATCGTACCGCGACCCCCTGCCGACGCAGGTCATCCATCTCCCGGGCGATGTATTCCTCCAGCAGCGCCATCAGCGCGTCGATCTCTTCGGGCGGCCGCTGCCAGTTCTCTTGGCTGAAGGCGAAGAGGGTCAGGACTTCGATGCCGGCGCCGAGCGCCCCCTCGACGACCTCGCGGACCGCCTTCATCCCCGCCTGATGCCCGAAGGAGCGCGGCATGGCCCGCTCGCGCGCCCACCGCCCGTTGCCGTCCATGATGACGGCCACATGGGCGGGGATGGCGCCGTGC
Source organism: Gemmatimonadales bacterium (assembly GCA_041607595.1). GTDB lineage: Bacteria > Gemmatimonadota > Gemmatimonadetes > Gemmatimonadales > GWC2-71-9 > JBFIUJ01. The sequence goes on from JBFIUJ010000016.1 coordinate 6,428, forward strand.
AGGCGGAGACGGTGGAGGAGCTCGTCGGACATGGGCTAGACTTCCATGATCTCCGCTTCTTTGTCCGCGATCAGCTTGTCGATCAGATGCACGTGGTCGTCGGTGTGCTTCTGGATCTCCTTCTCGGCCCGGGTCTTCTCGTCCTCGGCCACCTTTTCGGTCTTCTTCACCTTGTTCATGGCGTCGCCCCGGGCATGTCGCACGGCCACCTTCCCCTCCTCCGCCAGCTTGTGGACCAGCTTCACGAGCTCCTTCCGCCGCTCCTCGGAGAGGGCCGGCAGCGGCACTCGGACGATACCCCCTTGGGTCGCCGGATTGAGCCCCAGGTCGCCGTCGCGAATGGCCTTCTCGATGGCGGGGGCGAGCGACTTGTCGAAGGGTTGGACCGTGAGGAGCCGCGGCTCGGGGGCGGCCACCAGCCCGACCTGATTGAGCGGGACCTGGCTCCCGTAGGCCTCGACCCGGACCAGGTCGAGCAGCGAGGTGGTCGCCTTGCCGCTGCGGATAGTGGACAGCTCCCGCTTGGTGTTCTCGACGGCCTTGTCCATCATCTCGCGCGCGTGCTTCACGACATCCGGAATGTTGGTCATGTGACGATCGTCCCCACCCGCTCGCCCCGCAGGATGCGGATGAAAGCGTCGGGTTGGTTGATGTTGAAGACGACTATGGGCAGCTCGTTGGCCTTGCACAGCCCGAATGCGTTCGCGTCCATCACCGCGTACCCCTTCACGATGGCCTCTTGGAAGGTGAGCCGCGGGATGAACGCGGCCGAGGGGTCCTCCTTCGGATCACCGGTGAACACGCCGTCCACGTTGGTGGCCTTGAGGAGCACGTCCGCCTCCACCTCCAACGCCCGGAGCACGGCGGCGGTGTCGGTCGAGAAGAACGGGTTGCCGGTGCCCCCGGCGAAGATCACCAGTCGGCCCTTCTCCAGGTGCCGCTGGGCCCGGCGGCGGATGTAGGGCTCCGCCAGGGACTCCATGCGGATCGCGGTCATCACCCGGGTCTGGACGCCCGACTTCTCCAGCACGTCCTGCAGGGCCAGCGCGTTGATCACCGTGGCGAGCATGCCCATGTAGTCGGCGTTGACCCGGTCGAGCCCGTCGCGGCTGGCCGTCGTGCCCCGGATGATGTTGCCGCCGCCGACCACCAGGCTCAGGTGCACCCCCATGGCGTGGACCGCCTTGATCTGCTCGGCGAGCCCTTCCACGACCCGATAGTCGAGGCCCGTTCCCTTCTCTCCGGCGAGCGCCTCGCCCGAGATCTTGAGCAGCGCACGGGGGTACGCCAGGGCCATCAAGCCTCCCCGATCTTGAACCGGGCGAACCGCCGGACCGCGATGGCCTCGCCGAGGCGACCGGAGGCCTCCTTCACCAGCTGACCGACCGTCTTGGAGTCGTCCTTGATGAAGGGCTGCTCGAGCAGGGTGCGCTCGGCGACGAACTTCTTCAGCTTCCCCTCGACGATCTTGGGCCGGATGTGCTCGGGCTTCCCCTCCGCGGCCACCTGCTCCTCCGCGATCCGGCGCTCTCGCTCGATCGCGTCGGCGGGGATGTCCTCCGGGCCGACCCCCACGGGGTCGGCCGAGGCCACGTGGAGCGCCAGCTCGCGGGCCAGCTCCTGGAAGTCGTCGGTGCGGGCGACGAAATCCGTCTCGCAGTTGAGCTCGAGCAGGACGCCCACCTGGCCGTTGTGGTGAATGTAGCTCACCACCACTCCCTGGGAGGCCGAGCGGCCACCGCGCTTCTCGGCTTTCGCGATGCCCTTCATCCGCAGGAGCTCGGCCGCGCGGTCCATGTCGCCTTGGGCGTCCTCGAGGGCCTTCTTGCAATCCATCATGCCGGCGCCGGTCCGGGCCCGCAGCTCGCTCACGTCTTTGGGGGTGATCGCCTTCGTGGTCATTCTGGTCGCTCTCTCGTTGTGGATATGAGAACCGCCGCCCAGGGCCGGCTGCGGGCCTGGAGCGGCGGAGCCTCGGTTGTGCTTCCGGCCGGACCGAGCTCAGGCGTCCGTGTCGCCGGCCACCACCGGCGCAGCCTCGCCGGTCTCGGAATCCGTCTTCAGGCGCGCCGCGATGGCTTCGGGCTTCGGGCGCCGCTTGCGCCGCGGCCGCCGCCGCTGGCGGTCGGCCTCGGAATCGCCCTCGGAGCCGGTGTCGGTGCTGTAGGTCTCGGCCTCGGCGTCCTCGGCGACTTCGCGCAAGGGCATCTGCGACCGCGCCTCGCGGATCACCTCGCCCAGCGCCGCGGTGATCAGGGAGACGGCACGGATGGCGTCGTCGTTCCCGGGGATCGGCACCGTGATGAGGTCCGGGTCCGCGTTGGTGTCCACGATGGCGACGACGGGGATGCCGAGCTTGTTGGCCTCCGCCACCGCGATCCGCTCCTTCTTCGCGTCCACCACGAAGAGGGCGCCGGGAAGGCGGCCCATCATCTTGATGCCCTCGAGGTTCCGGCTCAGCTTCACCCGCTCCCGCTCGAAGAGGAGCTTCTCCTTCTTGGTGTAGTTGGCGAACTCGCCCTCGGCCGTCCCCTGGTCCAGCTCGCGCAGGCGCCGGATCTGGCGCTTGATGGTCTGGAAGTTCGTGAGGGTGCCGCCGAGCCACCGCTCGGTGACCCAGAAGGCGCCTGCCTGGCTGGCTTCCACCTGGACGATGCCCTTGAGCTGGCGCTTGGTGCACACGAAGAGCACCCCGTCGCCGCGCAGAACCACGCTGCGCAGGAGCTCCTGGGCCCGCTGGATCTGCCGCAGGGTCTTCTGGAGATCGATGATGTAGATGCCGGAGCGCTCGGCGAAGATGAACCGGCGCATCTTGGGATTCCAGCGCCGGGTCTGATGCCCGAAATGAACGCCGGCTTCCAGCAGGTCTTGGATCTGAGGTTGTGCCATGCGGGGCGTGTCGTTCCTTACGTCGCTAGAGGGTTGAGTCGTCCATCGCCTTCGTCTCCCGACCTGACCCCGGAGGGCACCCGGGCCGGAATCCAGCGATGTGTGAGATGCGGTAGCGCGAGGCCAACCCCGCGTCCACCGGCTGTACGGCCTACCGCTTCGAGAACTGGAAGCGCTTCCGAGCGCCCGGACGTCCGGGCTTCTTGCGCTCGACGGCGCGGGGATCCCGAGTCAGCAGCCCCGCGGTGCGGAGCTTGGCCCGGTGCGCCTCGTCCGCCGAGACCAGGGCCCGGGCGATCGCCAGGCGAAGGGCGCCGGCCTGGCCGGACTGCCCGCCGCCGTCCACGTGCGCCCGGACGTCGAACGTCCCCAGGGTGTCCGTCGCCGTGAAGGACTGCTGGATGTGCTGCACCAGGGAGGGCCGGGGGAAGTAGTCTCCCAGCGTCCGCCCGTTGATGTCCCATTTGCCGGTGCCCGGCGTGAGATAGACCCGGGCGACGCTCGTCTTGCGGCGCCCCACGGCCTGCCAGCGGAGCGCGGGAGTGGCGGTCATGCGGTCACCTGCTGGCCGGGAATGACGAAGGGCTTGGGCTGCTGCGCCTGGTGCGGGTGCGCGGAGCCGGCGTACACCTTGAGCTTGGTCCGCAGGTGCTGGCGAGCCAACGACGTCTTGGGCAGCATGCCGAAGACCGCCTTCTCGATCACCCGATCGGGTTGCTTGGCAAGCAGGTCCTTCACCGGGGTGAAGCGCTCGTGGCCCATGTAGCCGCTGTGCGAGAAATAGCGCTTCTGGTTCAGCTTGTTGCCGGTCAGCCGCACCTTCTCCGCGTTCACCACGATCACGAAATCGCCGCCGTCCATGTGCGGGGTGAACGTGGGCTTGTGCTTGCCCCGGATGAGTTGCGCCACGGCGCTCGCCAGGCGCCCGAGCGGAACGCCCGCGGCGTCGACGACGTGCCAGTCATGCGTGATGTCCGCCGGCGTGGCGGTGAAGGTCTTCATGCGTGGTCCAGCCCCGTGATCCGTCGGAACAGGTAAAGTGACACAGATCTGTATGATAAACCGGAGGTTGGGGGACGGTCAAGCCGCCTCGGAGCCGTCGAACTCCACCAGCACCTGCCCCTTCTCCACGGCCATCCCGGCCTCCACCCGGACGGTCCGGACCACCCCGGGGCCGGCCGCCTTGAGCTCGTTCTCCATCTTCATGGCCTCGAGCACCACCACCCCGGCCCCGGCGGCCACGGCTTGCCCGGGCGCCACGGCCACCCGCACCACCAGGCCCGGCATCGGGGCCCGAAGGACCCCGCCCCCGGCCCGGTCGGCCCCCCCGCCCGTCAGGCTCCGGATATGCCGGGTCCGCTCGTCCAGGACCTCGAGCCCCCACTGCTCGCCGCGCCAGCCCACCGACCACCGACCCTGCCCCTCCCCCACCAGCGGCATGATGTAGCGCCGCTCGCCCACCAGGAGCTGCCGGAGGGGAGTTCCCGGGATCGGGGTCAGGGTCGCCTCCACGGTCCGACCGTCGAGCGTGATCCGGTCGCCGTCCACCACCACCTCGACCTCCCGCCCGTCGTGGCTGACGAAGTACCTCATGCGCGCTCCAGGACCGCCACGGCTTCCACGTGCGCGGTCTGTGGGAAGAGATCGAAGGCCCGGACCGAAGCCAGGCGGTAGCGGGAGCCCAGGCGGGTCAGATCCCTCGCCAGGGTTGCCGGATCGCAGGAAACATAGACCACCCGCTCCGGCTCCGCGGCCAGGATCCCCGCGGTCGCGCCGGGGGCCATGCCCACGCGGGGCGGATTGGTCACCACGACGGCAGGCCGACGGAGCCTCGCCCTCCCTCCACCCCGGCCCGGCCCCAGGAGATCCTCGACCCGCCCCGCATGCCGCTGGACGCCGTCCCCCGGTCCAGCCCACCGCTCGGCGAACCGCACCGCCCGCCCGTCCACCTCCACGCTCTCCACCGTGGCCCCGAGGGCACGGAGCCGCGCGGTGGTCTCGCCGATCCCGGCATAGAGATCCCAGGCGTGGCGACCCCGCAGGTCGCCGGCCGCCGCGACCGCGTAGGCGCGAACGGCGTCGCCCATGGCCGGGTGGACCTGCTCGAAGACCGTGGCGGGATAGGGGTCGTCACCACCGGCCAGCACCCGAGCCGCCCCTCCCTCCGGCTCCCACCAGACCACGGCCTCGAGCCCGGCGGCGGCAAGCGCGCGGCCGAGTGGACGCGCCTTGGTCCAGCCGCCGGAGCCCCGGGCGATCAGGTGCACGCCCCCCGAGCGATCCATCCGGAGCACCAGCCGCTCGAGCGCCTCCGGTAAGAGGGCGCGATGGGCCCGGAGCCCCTCCCAGAGGCGCATGAGGGGGGACGCGGTGATCTCGCAGCGCCGCAGCTCGAACACCTCTCCCGGCCGCTCGAGCCGGTGCAGCCCGATGGCGCCCCCGTCCCCAACCGAGAGGGTGAGCTTCGCGCGGTAGGCCCAGGCCGAGGTCGGGGGCTCGATCTCGGGATCCTCGGCGTCCCGGCCGGCGAGCCGGCGGAGGGCGTCCCCCACGATGGCGCGCTTGGCACGGAGCTGGGCCGGGAGCGCGACGTGCTGCAGCTGGCAGCCCCCGCAGGCGTCCGGCTCGTAATGGGCGCAGATCGGCTCGACCCGGTCCGGACCGGGCTCGAGCACTTGGGCGACGCTTGCGCGGGCATACCGCCGGTGCAGCCGCACTGCGTCGAGGCGCACGAGGTCGCCGGGCGCGGTGCGGGGGACGAAGACCGCGCGTCCGTCCGCGAGCCGGCCCACCCCGTCGCCGCCGGCGGCCAGGCGCGCGATGCGAATCGTTTCGGCCATCAGGAGGGTCGCGGGCGACTCCGGGGGGTCACCGCAGTCCGTCGCGTCGCGCCGCATCGAGCCATCCGCGGTTGCCGGCGGTCCCGTCGGCCGGCACGGTAGGCTTCCGGTGCCGGCGCGCTTCGTCCTCGGCGAGGGCGGCCGCGATCACGACGGCCTCCCGCTCGTCGTCCCGCCGGGACGGCTGGAGCAGATCGGGCCGGCGGTCGAGGAGCTGGATGTCGAGCTCCCCGCGGCGGAAGGCCGGATCGGTCATCAGCCGGCGGTGGAAGGCCTGATTGGTGGTGACGCCGACGACGATGAGCTCGTCCAGCGCCCGCACCATCCGGGCGATAGCCTGCTCGCGATCGGGCCCCCAGACGATCAGCTTGGCCAGCAGCGAGTCGTAGTGCAGGCCGACCTCGTCACCCGGCTCCACCCCGCCGTCCCACCGCACCCCCGGACCGGTGGGAATGCGGAGGTACTCGACCCGGCCGGTGCCCGGGAGGAAGCCGTTGGCCGGGTCCTCGCTGGTCAGGCGGCATTCGATGGACCAGCCCCGCGGGTGCAGGGGTCGGGATGGAATTTGCATCGGCCGCCCCCCGGCGATCCGGAGCTGCTGGCGCACCAGGTCCACCCCGTAGACCAGCTCGGTCACCGGGTGCTCCACCTGGATCCGGGTGTTCATCTCCAGGAAGTAGAACGCCCCGTCCGGGGCGAGGAGAAACTCGCAGGTGCCGGCGCCTCGGTAGTGCACCGCCGCCGCGGCCGCGACGGCCGCCTCGCCCATGCGGGCGCGAAGCTCGGGGGAGACGGCGACCGAGGGGGCCTCCTCGACCAGCTTCTGGTGGCGGCGTTGGATCGAGCACTCCCGCTCGCCCAGGTGGATGGTGCGCTCGTGGTCCGCGAGCACCTGGATCTCCACGTGGCGGGGCGCCTCGATGTACTTCTCGAGGTAGACCGCGTCGTCGCCGAAGGCCTTCTGGGCCTCGGAGGCGGCGCTCCGGAGCGCACCCTCCAGCTCCTCGGGGCTGCGCACGACGCGCATCCCCTTGCCCCCGCCACCCGCCACCGCCTTCACCATGACCGGGAAGCCGATCTCCTCGCCCAGCGCCTTCGCCGCGGCCGCGCCCCGTACGGGCGCGCTGGCGCCAGGCACCACCGGGACCCCGGCGGCGATCATCCGGCGGCGGGCCTCGGTCTTGTCGCCCATCGCCCGGATCGCCTCGGCGGGCGGCCCCACGAAGGCGAGCCCGGCCTCGGCCACCGCGTCGGCGAAGGCGGCCCGCTCGGCCAGGAAGCCGTAGCCGGGATGGACGGCCTGCGCTCCGCTCTGGCGAGCGGCCTCGACCAGCCGGTCGATTCGGAGGTAGCTCTCGCTGGGGGAGGCGGGCCCGATGGGAATGGCGAGGTCGGCCGCCCGGACGTGCGGGCTCAGCCGATCGGCCGTGGAGTACACGGCGACGGCCTCGAGCCCTTCTTCGTGACATGCGCGGATGATCCGGAGCGCGATCTCGCCCCGGTTGGCCACCAAGACGCGGGTCAGCGCCCGCATGTGCCGGGCGGAGGATCTCCCAGGAGGGACAGGAGCCCTCCGCACAGGTGGATGTTCCGGCGGGCGGCCGCTTCGTAGACGGCGCGGACCTCGGGCGCCCAGGCGGCGCCGCCGGCCCGCTCGACCCGGATCAGGTCGGTGACGGTGAGGAAGTCCCCGGTCGGGCTCGCGGCGGTGCCGCTCACCATCACGAGGCGCACCGGCGTCCAGGAGGTGGCCGGAGCGGCCGAGCGGTCCGACATCGGGCTGAGGCAGACGGGACGCCGCTCGGCGACCGCGGTCAACGCCTGCTGGATCGAGAAGGAAGAGTCCACGCCCAGCTCGCGCGCGATCTGAGCGCGGTAGCGACCGTCCGTGGAGTACCGGGACGGCGTCAGGGGTAGCACGTCGGACCGCCGTCCCGTCTCGAGCGACACGTACCAGACCGCCAGCGTCTCCAGGTCCGATCCGGTGGCGAGCACCCCGCCGGTAGGACAGGAGCTCAGCAGGTTCGCACCCAGCTCCACCAGGAAGTCCGGCATCCGGGGCACGTCGTGGCGTGGGCGCCGCTCCCGAGCGGCGTCCCAGCCCGAATCCTCCACGAAGAGGAGGGCTCGGTCCATCGCCACCATGCCGCGGTAGACGATGGCGGAGTCCACCAGCAGGAGCTCGGCCTGGTCGAGGGCGGCCGCGGCGAATTCGAGGACGAGCGGGCCGGCCGGGGTGCCCTGATGCCCGCCGGCGTGCCAGGCCTGCGCATCGAGGAGGTAGAAGTGGCCGAGGTGCATCCAGGACACGCCGTCGTGCGGCGCGGTCGCCAGGTAGCGCCCCAGCATCTGGGTGGCCAGGTCCCGTTGCCCCTGGCGCGACAGCTGGACGGCCCTCGGGGCGACGCTCGGGTCGAGCGCGCCCTGGCCAATCGCCGCGGTGGGGAGGAGGAGCAGGGCGGCCGCCGCAAGCGGAGGGAGCCGCCGGAGCGTGCGCCGGACGTCCGTTTCAGAGGGGCTCACGGATACCGACCTCGGGTGCGTTGGGGCTAGGCCTCTAAAATGTGACGAGTGACCCGACTTGGCTAGGGGGCTCCCGGCCGCCGAATCTGGCGCCACGGCCTCAAGTCGTTTCACAGCGGGATGTTACCATGTTTCTTCGGGGGGTTGCGATCCCGCTTGCTGGCCAGGGTCCGGAGCGCATCGATCAGGCGGGGCCGGGTGTCGCGGGGGTCGATCACGTCGTCCACGTAGCCCCGCGCCGCGGCCCCGTAGGGGTTCGCGAACTTGGCCGTGTACTCCTCGATGAGGCGCGCGGTCTCCTCGGCACCGTCTTTGGCCTGGGCGATCTGCTCGCGGAACAGGATCTCGACGGCTCCCTTGGGCCCCATGACGGCGATCTCCGCGGTCGGCCAGGCCAAGTTCAGGTCGCCCCGGATGTGCTTCGAGCTCATCACGTCGTAGGCTCCCCCGTAGGCCTTGCGGGTGATCACGGTGAGCTTGGGGACCGTGGCCTCGCAGAAGGCGTAGAGCAGCTTGGCCCCGTGCTTGATGATGCCCCCGTACTCCTGGGCCGTCCCGGGCAGGAAGCCCGGCACGTCCTCGAAGGTCACCAGGGGCAGGTTGAAGCAGTCGCAGAAGCGCACGAAGCGGGCGGCCTTGAGCGAGGCCGCGATGTCGAGGCA